>DASSVA010000206.1:0-11103 GCA_035706385.1 Solimonas sp.
TCGTAGACCTTGTCGATTTCGACGACGTTGGCCTCTTTCGGTTCGATCAGCAGCGAGGCCGTCGCGCGATAAGTCGGCGTCGCCGAAAGACAGTAGACCAGACCGACGATCGCGGCCAGAACGGTCAGCGCGAGAATCGGCCAGCGCGCGCGCCACAGCACGCCGAACGTCGCGCCGGCAGGATTCGAAGCGAGCGGCGCACTCGTGCGCCTGGGCGTGGAGGAAACGGCGCTATTCACGAAAAACCCTAAAAGAGTCCTTGTCCCACGACGACCGTATCGCCAGGGAACACCGGTGTATCGAGATTGGCGGAATCGGGCCGCGTCGGCGAGGCTTCGCGGAAGACCGTGATCTTGCCCATCGACGCGCGCTCGGTGAAGCCGCCGGCCAGTGCCGCGGCCTGCCGCACCGTCAGGCCCGGTACATAGCCGTAGCCGCTCGGCGTGCGGACTTCACCATTGATGTAGAAGTTGCGATATGCGGTGACGATGACCCGCACATCGGGATTGACCAGATACGGCCCGCGCAAGCCGCTGTCGACGCGCCGCTGCAACTGATCGACCGTCAGTCCGACCGCCGGAATATCGCCGAGAAACGGGTAGTTCACGGTACCCGATTCGCTGAGCGTGTAATCAAGCGTGAGATCCGGTTCACCGTGCACGGAGATCAGGATCTTGTCGCCGATGCCGAGACGGTACGCGCCGCCCAGTCCCGCCGCTGCGGACGGCCGCACGACATTCGACGGCATCGCGGCAGCCGTCGATGCCGGCGCCGGCGCCGGCATCGACGGATAGACGGCCGGCGGCGGATACGCGGCCGACGGATATCCGATGTTCGGATTATCCGGGCGCGCTGAACTGCATCCAGCCGCAACGATCAGAAGCAAAGCCGCCAGGCAAGCCGGGCCAACGCGAGCCCAGGCCCGCCAAGGTGAAGCCGACATCTAGTACCCCACTTGCCCGCTTAGATCGCCAATTCCAGCCGGAACTGCGCGATGTACCTGTCGAAATCCAGTCCGCTGACATCGGAGTCGCGGTTATTGGCATCGAACGATGCGCGCGCCGCGAGCCAGCGCGTCAGCTCATAACGTCCGTAGACCGAGCCTGCGAAAACACCATCCTTGCGGCCGGCACCCTTGAACTCGTAGTGGTAGTAATACCCGGACAGCCCCGTTTGAAAGCGATCACTCCAATCGTGCGTCCATTTTGCGCCGGCCGCTTTCACGTCGATGAAATTGGCCTGATCGAAATAGCTTTCGAGCGTGCTGTGCGAAGTCTGCAGCGTGATCCGCGAATACGTGACCGGCCGGTAGATGATCTGCGCATCCCAGTCGAACGAATTGAAATCCTTGCGGACCTGCTCGTCGTTGTCGCGCCAGAAACCGCCGAGAAGAATGCGGCCGACCACTTTTTCGGTGGCGATCCATTGCACACCCGCCCGCGCCCGATATTCCTTGCCGTCACGCGAACCTTCGATGCTGGCCGGCGCCACGTTGTCGAAATCGATCGCGTGATACCGCAGATCGAGCAAAAGGCTGGTGCGTGCGCTGACCGCATAACGAACGCCAACCGTGCCGCCGGCCGTGCTGCGATCAAGATACCGCGTACCGATGTTGACACTGCCGAACGGGATCGAACGATTGTTGTCGTAGTGCTTGTCGGCGTAATCGCCGGACAGCGAGAGGTTCATCGCCGACGATGGCGCGCCGAGAATGTATTCGAGTCGGGCCGACTCGACGGAATACTCATCGACATCGCGGTCCCGAACTGCGGGGGGTATCGTCGTTTCCGTGCGTTCGGTACCGAACGGATCGTGCCCTTCGTCGTGTGCCAGCTTTGCATTGAGACGGTTATGGCCGGTCTGGTTGATCTTCGCCTCGAACGTGACGTCGTTGTCGGAATAATTGTCGGCGTTGGTCGTGTCGTAGAACCCAAAGGCGCCGTCGTATCCGAGATGGAACAAGTCCGACGGCGTCAGGAATTCCAGTCCAAGCTTGGGCGCAACGATTTCCGCCGTGGTGGCCTGCTTGTCGTGCTCCTGGGAATAGAGATTGCTGTCATGCAGAACGGATGCATCCAGTTCCGGAAGAAAGCGCCAGCCGCTGCCGAGGTCCACCCCTTTGAGATCGTCGGCATACGCGCTGGACGCGCCCAGCGCAATCGACGTGACGAGAAAAAACGTCCCTTTCTTCATTATCCACTGCCCCTGAACAGCAAAAAAAGTATGGAACCCGGCGACTGCTGACGTTTACGACTCGCTCGCCGGAGGATCCGGCGGTGGCGGCGGCGGCGACACCGGTGGCGGCGGCGGTGGTGGTGGTGGCGAAGACGGCAAGGACGTCGTGTCATGCACGACGTCCGGAACGACTTCCGCATTGTCCGTCAGCAAGCGCGTTCCCAGTCTGACGATGTACATCGCCAGATCCTGATTCGGCACCTTGCTGGCCGCATCGGCAATCGCGGCTTCGAAGTCGCTCGCCTTCATCAACGGATACGTGCAGTTGATGATGCCGGCGGTGCTGTCCGGATCACTGGTGGCGGCGGCGACATATGCTGCCGAAGCGGCACTGACGGAAACGGCGGCGTCCGAACAGGTGCCGGCAAGAACGACCGGCGATCCCACGGCACCGGCGAGCGCAAAAGGAAGCGTGACCAGCGTGCTTCGCTTGGATTTTCGAATCATCTGAAGTCCCCCAGACACCAGAGCTACGTCTGGCCATCATAGGCATGCCTTCGACCGAATGCCAAGTGTGCAGCATCCGACTAAAGTCGGATGCCCATGTTGTCCGCGCTAGACGCGGCGCAGCACGATCACGGCGAAGCTGGTCAACGAAGGCAGCGGATGACGGATGAGCCAGCGCACGACACGTTCGTGCAGCCAGCGCAGCATTGTCAGCCGCTCGTAATATTCGCGATGGCCGTAATAGCCCGTGTAAGAAATCAGCTCATATCCCAGCGATTCGAATCGTGCAATCATCGAAGCGGATGGGCCTCGGCACCAATCGTAGTAGGCGGGGAATTTGGCCTGCTGGTGTCGGTTCCGTTTCGGGTAGAGCAGGGAAAGCAATCGGTCGGCGGCCCGTTCGGGCAGCAGTCGATTCACGACAAATGGGGGCGCCCACATCGTTGGGAAGAAATGCACGGCATAACCACCAGCGCGCAACAGCCGCGCGACGTTCGCGTGAAAACGCGCACCGTCGCGGACGTGCTCTGCGAGCATCCGGCTGAACGCGAAATCGTATTCGCCACGCACATCGAAATCTTTGCCGGCGATGTCGGCGCAGACGGTGTGATAGCCGGTGGGGGCCTTGCCGAGTTCCTCGGCGGAAATATCGAGCAGGGTGTAGTCGAGCCCCAGGCTGCGTAATTCGTCCGGGGTGAAGGACGGATTCGCGCCACCGCCGATTTCGATGACGCGCTTCAGCGCATGGTTGCGCGCGGTGTCGCGCAACAGCGTGTCGTAGCTTCCCCAGCCTTCGTCGGAATGCCCATAGCGAATTTGTTGGGTCGAAGGGGGAGCGGTCATGCTGGAAGGTCCTGGGGATATCGGCAGCATCATAATGCAGGCCGAAGTGCTTGCAGGCGAGTTGCCGGTACAAGCACAGAAGACTGTCGAAGCGGCGGTGCCGCGCTTCGCGGTCATCGTGCCGACACTGAATGCCGGCCCGGCCTGGCACGACTGGCTCGCCGCACTTGCGCAGCAGGACAGCCGGCCGCAGCGTGTGCTCGTCATCGATTCGAGTTCGAACGACGACACGGTCGCCGAGGCACGCGCCGCCGGCCATGAAACGCACGTCATTGCGCGCAGCACCTTCAATCACGGCGCGACGCGCCAGCTCGCCGCGCATCTGATGCACGATGTCGACGTGCTGGTCTACATGACACAGGACGCGATCCTCGCCGCGCCCGATGCGCTGCGCATGCTCGTCGCCGGTTTCCGCGATCCGACGCTCGGCGCGGCTTACGGCCGCCAGCTTCCGCGTCCCGGCGCAACGCCGATCGAAGCGCATGCCCGGCTGTTCAACTATCCGGCGTGTTCGCATCGCGTGCCCGCCAGCGAAGCGACCACCTGGGGCATCAAGGCGCCGTTCCTGTCGAACTCGTTTTCGGCGTATCGCCGCGCGGCGCTGCTCGCGGTCGGCGGCTTTCCGTCGCACACGATCCAGAGCGAGGACATGTTCGCCGGCGCACGCCTGCTGCAGGGCGGCTGGGATCTCGCCTACGTTGCCGAGTCGCCGGTTTATCACTCGCATGACTACGACGTTCGCCAGGAATTCCAGCGCTACTTCGATATCGGCGTATTCCATTCGAACGAATCCTGGATCCGCGATTCGTTCGGCCATGCGCGCGGCGAAGGCTTGAAGTTCGTGCGCTCGGAAATGCGTCATCTGCTGCGCAACGGACCCGCGCAGATTCCGGCGGCGTGCATGCATACCGCCGCCAAGGTATTGGGCTTCGCGCTCGGACTGCGCCAGCAGCGTCTGCCGCAGACGCTGCGCCGGCGCCTGAGCATGCAGAAGTATTTCTGGGATGCGCCCGTGCCGGAGCCGGTGGCGGAACCGCAGGCCGAATTGCCTCGCGTCCGATCCGCGTGAGCCTGTCGACGTGACACAATCGACCGATCGCGACCCCATCTGATCCCGAGCGTTCCGGATTTGTCCCCCTTCCGCCTGCCATTCATGTGCATGGGCTTTTGCGCGGTTCGCCTGTGACGGTTCCATCGCAGCATCCCAACGGACGCTGGACGATGCGCGGCGCGCCGCGCGTGTCGATCGTCGTGCCGTTCCATGATTACGACGTGACGCAGCAGGCGCGTGAACTCTGCGCGCTGGCGACACGCGCCGGCAGCGGACTCTGCGAAGTCATCTACGCCGACGATGCGTCGCACGAGCGTCGTCACGGTCGCGAGCTTCAGGCGGTGCTCGATGCGGCGCAATGTCCCGCCTTGCAGTTGCGCTTCGAACAGAATCTCGGCCGCGCCGCGATCCGCAACCGGCTCGCCGTGGCCGCGCGCGGCGCGTTCCTGCTGTATCTCGACGCCGACATGCTGCCGGACCGCGCGGATTTTCTCGACGCGTACCTGTCGTACACGCATGGGCCGACGATCACGGCGGTCTGTGGCGGCCGCAGCTATACCCGTCTCGGGCGCTGTCCGCCCGAAGCGGCGCTCTATCACTACTTCAGTCAGCGGACGGAATGCGTCGCCGCCGAGACGCGGCAGACCCTGGCGCGTCTTTATCTGTTGACCAACAACCTGCTGGTCGATCGCCAAGCGATGCTCGCGCATCCGTTCGACGAACGCTACGTCGGTTGGGGTTTCGAGGATTTCGACTGGTCGCTGCGGCTGCCGGATACGGCACGCATCGCGCATATCGACAATCCCGCGACGCACATGGGCGTGCTCAGCGAACGCGAACTGTTGAGCAAGTACGCCTCGTCGCAACAGAACTTCCTGCATCTTTACCGGGCGCACGGCGCGGCGCTCGACACCCTGGCGCTGGTCCGCGTGAGTCGCCGGATGGCGCGCCTGCCGCTGCCGCTGACCCTCTGCAACCGGCTGGCGCGAAGCGCGTTACAGTGGCGCTGGTTGCCGCTGCTGCTGCGTTTCTACGGTATCCAGTTGTATCGCGCTTCCCTCTATGCCATTTCGCTTCAGCAGAAAGGTCACCATGTTGCGATCCCGGGATGAATGTGCAGCGCTGATCGCCGAGGTTCTGCGCGCACGCGGCGACGATCTGCGTGCGCAGTTTGCCGCCAGCGGACCGATCCGGCATGTCGTCATCGACGATTTCCTTGGCGCGGAGATCGCCGCCGGACTGTACGCTGCGGTTCCGCCGCTCGATCGCCTCGTCCATCACGTCAGCCTGCGCGAACGCAAATACATCGGCGTGCAGATGAACGAGGTCAGCCGCGAGCTCGAAGAAGCGGTTTTCGCATTCCAGCATCCGGCGGTCGTCGCGCGGGTCCGCGAGATCACCGGCATCGACGATCTGCGCCCCGATCCGAACCTGTATGCCGGCGGCATTTCGGTGATGTCGAAGGGCGGCTATCTGAATCCGCACATCGACAACTCGCACGACAAGGACCGCGCACTGTGGCGCGTGCTCAACCTGCTGTACTACGTCACGCCGGACTGGAGCGAGGCCGCCGGCGGCAGCCTCGAACTATGGCCGCGGGGCGTGAAAAAGACGCCGTTGACGATTCCGGCCCGCTGCGACCGGCTGGTGATCATGGAAACGCATCAGACGTCCTGGCACTCGGTCAGTCCGATCACGGCGGACGGTCGCCGCTGCTGCGTTTCCAATTACTACTTTTCCCCGCAGCCGGTGCGGGCGGACGATCGCTTCCACATCACGTTTTTCCGCGGCCGCCCGGAGCGGCCGTTATGGGATGCGGCGTTGCTCGCCGACGGTTATCTGCGGACGGGCATTCGCAAGCTGTTCAAACACGGCATCCGCGAAAATCCGCACGTCTACAAGCGTGCCGATTCCTGATCCCGTCCTAACCCGCAACGGCCACCGGTGCCGACGATGAACGGCGACGGCGCAAGCGGCGGCCGATGCGCACTTCGACGTATTCGTAGCTGAGCCACGAGACGAACAGCGCCGGCGGCAGGCTGAGCAGCGCAAACAGCCAGGTCGCCGCAACCGGCGCGGCGACGACGTCCATCGAGCCGATCAGAACACGCTTGGTCACGAACATGACGAGCGTGTGCCACAGATAGAAGCTGTAACTGATCGTGCCGAGGAACTGAAACAGGCGGGTCTGCAACAGCCGCGACAGCAAACCCTGTCCGTTGACGATCGCGACGAACAACATGGTTCCGGCGGCGACCGCCAGCAGCGCCAGGCCGAGACCGGCGGTACTGGCTTCCGGCACGCCGCAGCCACCCGTGATCCACGAATTGCACGGATGGCGCTCGATGAAGCCGCGCCATGCGAATCCGAACACGATCAGCAGCAGCAGCGGCTCCACCGGCAGACGCCCGCGCAGCCGACGGGCCCAGAACCACACGGCGATGCCGGGCAGGAAGAACACGGCGCGCGGATGCAGCGGGATCAGCAGCAGCGCGCTGCCGACCGCGACGACCAGCGCAAGACCGCGCGCGCCGCGGATCGCTTGCGTATAGGCCGCCGCGCACAACAGATAGAACAGCGCCTCGTAGCTCAGCGACCATGCGACCAGCAAGGCGATCGGCAGGTCGAAAACGCCGGGCAGCAGAAGAAAATTCGACAGCAGGTCGAGCACGTAGCGCGCCGGCGTGATGTCGGCCAGCAGGCCGTAGTGCACGACCGGCCCGACAACGAAGATGCAGGCCAGCACCACCGTCAGCGCCGGATAGATGCGAATGACGCGGTCTTCGAGAAAGCGCAGCGCATTGCCGTGGCGGATCACGCTGCCGGTGATCAGGTAGCCGCTGATCATGAAGAACAGCTCGACGCCGAACATGCCGGAATGCAGCGTCACGGCCAGCCAGGTCGGTGCCGCGGCCGGCCAGAAGTCGGCGGATACGGCGCCGGCATAGACGTGATGGAAGAACACGGCGATCGCCGCCAGGCCACGGAATCCGTGCAGGCTGCGGTTGAAGCCGGCGCCGGCGCGATCGCCGTGGACACTGCTGGCCGTGGTCATGGCCGGAGTATAGGCCGGCGCATCAGGGGTGCGGACCGAGTTCGCCGGCACGCCAGGCGCGCATGCCCTGGCGGATGCCGCGCCGCGCTTCGCCACGGCCGCGCAGCGTCGCGAGCGCGAGTCTTGCGAGGGTGTGCGCGTACGTCGTCCAGCCGTGCAGCGGCCCGATCCTGTGCGCCGCGTGCAGCACGTTGCGCGTGTAGTAATACGCATGCAGATAGCGGTTCCGCGACTGCGTCGTCGACTCGCGGTGCCAGAGACGTCCGGCGACGAGAAACGGCGCCGCGGTCTTGTACTGCCGGCGAAAGCGCAGCGCATAGCCGTACGTCAGTTCGAGGTCTTCGGCATTGAGGAAATAGCCTTCGTTGAAGCCGCCCAGCGCCTGCGCACGGGCGCGGGAGAGAAACAGCGAGGCGCCGACCAGGAAGTCGATGTCCTGCGGGCGCTTCGCATGCCGCGGCGACACCAGCGTGCCGATGCCGAGCCGCTGCCCGCCGCAGACCTGCAGCTGCGATGGCGTGTCCATGTGATAGATCCAGCTGCCGATCGGCCGGTCGAGATCGTCGCCGGCATGCGCCGCGCGGATCGAGGCCAGCGTGTCGTCTGCGACGACGACATCGTTGTTGAGAATCCAGATCGCGTCGCAATCGTTTCTGCCGAGCGCCCAGCGCATCATCGCGTTGTTGCCGCCGGCATAGCCGAGATTGCGCGCGCCGCGCACGACGAGGATGCGTGAAGCCGTCGCGTCGGCGAGTTCGCGTTCGTCGAGCAGCTGCAGGTCGACCGGCTTGGCGACCGGCGGCAACACACGGTCGCGAAGCTCGACCGGCAGATCGTGCGAAACCTCGCGTTCGCCACGCGCCCAGGCGGCGATGCATGCCGCGGAGTCGTCGCTCGAACCGTTGTCCCAGACGATAATGCGAAACGCCGTGTCGCCGCTGCGCAGCAGGCTTTCCAGGCAGGCCAGCGTGTCGCGCCAGCCGTTCCAGTTCAGGACCAGGATGTAGGTGATGCCGCCGGACATATTGGCTCGGAAGGCGTGCTCGCGGAGCTGAAGCTCTTGTAGGATACGCGGACTTCGCACGGGGGTGCGCCGCGCCGTCCAGGCCATAACGATAACGACGACGTGCTGTTCAATTCTTACGAATTCGTTCTTGTCTTCCTGCCGCTGACGTTTCTCGGCTACTGGCTGCTGTCCAGCATCGGCCGCACGACGGCGCTATGGTGGCTGGCGCTCGCCTCGCTGTTCTTCTACAGCTGGTGGAATCCGGTCTACCTGCCGCTGCTGCTGGCATCGCTGCTGTTCAACTACGTGGTCGGCCTGCGGCTGTCGCAGGGCGGTACCGGCACCCGCAAGCTGCTGATCTTCGGCATCGCCGTCGATCTCGCGCTGCTGTTCTATTACAAGTATTCGTTCTTCGTCGTCAGCACGGTCGAGATGGCGCTCGATCTCGGCTTCCGGCCGCATCCGATCATCCTGCCGCTGGCGATCTCGTTCTACACCTTCCAGAAGATCGGCTATCTGGTCGATTCCTGGCGCGGCCAGACCCGCGATTACCGCTTCACTCACTACCTGCTGTTCGTCACGTTCTTCCCGCAACTGATCGCCGGGCCGATCGTCCATCACAAGGAAGTGGTGCCGCAGTTTCTCAAGGGTGATCGCTTCCGGCCGCAGGCGCGCCAGCTGGCGATCGGTCTGACCATTTTCACGATCGGCCTGTTCAAGAAAGTCGTGCTCGCCGACGGCATCGCCGTCTACGCCAACGCGATCTTCCACGAGGCCGCCAGCGGCCGGCCGCTCGATTTCTTCCTCGCGTGGTGCGGCAGCCTGACCTACACGCTGCAGCTGTATTTCGATTTCTCCGGATACTCGGACATGGCGATCGGCCTCGGCTGGCTGTTCGGCGTGCGCCTGCCGATCAATTTCGATTCACCGTTCCGCTCGTCGAGTCTCGCCGAGTTCTGGCGGCGCTGGCACATCACGCTGTCGCGTTTCCTGAAGCAATACGTCTACATCCCGCTCGGCGGCAGCCGCGTCGGCGAGACGCGCGCCTACCTCAACGTGTTCCTGACGATGTTCCTCAGCGGCATCTGGCATGGCGCCGGCTGGACCTATCTGGTCTGGGGCATCTACAACGGCGTGATCGTCGTGTTCAACCGTGCCTGGGAGCGGCTGCGCAAACGGCTCGGCTGGGCGCAGCCTCGCGCGTGGTGGGACCGTGGCGTGGCGGTGGCGCTGACGCTGGTCGCATGGACCGCCGGCCTGACGATTTTCCGTGCCGATTCGATGGCGACGGCCAACAACATCCTCGCCGGCATGGCCGGCCTGCACGGCGCGGTGCTGCCGCAGCACTGGCAGGCGGCGCTGGCGCCGTTCGCCGCTGTGTTCGACGCGCTGCATATCGGTTTCGTCAACGCGCCGATCATGCTCACGTACAAGGTCATCGCCTGGATCGCCGTGCTCGGCACGATCACGCTGGCGCTGCCCAACATCTATCAGTGGCTGGATCACGAACAGCCGGTGCTGCGCGAGCAGCGGTTCGAAGCACCGCCGGCGCGTCAGTGGCGGCCAAGTCTGATGTGGGTACTGCTGGTGATGACGCTGGCGGCGGGCGCCTTGCTGAGCATGTCGCAGGTCAGCGAATTCCTTTATTTCCAGTTCTGAACCGCCATGTCCTTCCGCGCTTACGCCATTGCGGTTCTCGCGATCTATGTCGGGCTCGGCGCAGCGATCGTCCGATTGGGATTGAGTGCGACACCGTACGTCGGCGACCTGACGCGGATGGGCGGCTACACCGAAGCGGCGGTCGGCTGGCGCTTGCCGCAGCAGCGTTTCGTGCCGCCGCTGTATGTGCCCGACCAATTGCCGTCCGGCACCGATATCCTGGTGCTGGGCGATTCGATGACGCTGCATCGTCCGACCGAACAGACCGATCCGGGCACCTATTGGCCGAACTGGCTGGCGGCTCGCACCGGCTGGACGATCGCCGCGCTGCATCGCCGCGAGTACACCGTCGAGGACGTGATGGCGCTGCCGGCGTACCGCGCGCATCCGCCGAAAATCTTCGTGCTGGAAATCGCCGAACGCGCGATCACCGGCTTCGACCGCGTCGTGGAGCCCGCGCTGCAGGCGCAGGACTGCGAACCGCGCCCCGCAGCGCAGCCGCCCGCGATACTCGCGCCCGGCACGCCGTCGACGGCGCAGCCGCAATCGTTCGCCGAGCCGCAGCCGGCGCGGCGCTGGCTCGATCTGTCGCTCGGCGGCCATCGGCTGAAGCATCTGCTGTTGCGGCGCTTCCTGCCGCAGCAGCTCGAATCGGTCGAATTCACGCTGACGCGCGGCGATCTGTTCAGCAGCCGCGACGCGCAACGCCTGCTGGTCTACCGCGACGATCTGCTCAAGCTGGGAATGCGCGACGCGGAACTGCGACACGATGCCTGCGGCCTGGTCGCGCTGCAGCGCGAAGTCGAA
>DASSVA010000207.1:0-3472 GCA_035706385.1 Solimonas sp.
CCGGTGCTGATGGCGAGCGCGATGAAGAAGGCGATCGAAGCCGGCCGCGAAGCGCGGCTCGCCGGCCGCATGCCGCGCCGGCGCTTCGCGAGCGCGTCGTCGCCGCTGGAAGGGCTGCCGTTCTAGACGATGACGCTTTACACGCCGTCGTCGTTTGCCGGCCGCGACCGCGCCGCCGCGCTGCAATTGATCGCCGATCATCCGTTCGCGACGCTGATCACGAGCGTCGACGGCGAGGAGCCGCGCGTCACGCATCTGCCGCTGTTGCACGAAGACGGCGCGCTGTGCGGCCACATGGCGCGCGCCAATCCGCACTGGCGCGATTTCGATCGCGGCCGCACCGTCGCGGTGTTCCACGGCCCGCACGCGTACGTGTCGCCGCGCTGGTACGAGACGCCGGCGCAGCATGTGCCGACGTGGAATTACGCCGTCGTCCACGTCGCCGGCACGCCGGCGCTGCTCGATGCCGATGAAGCGCGCCGTGCCGTCGTCGAACTGAGCGCGCGTTTCGATCCCGGTTTCACCGCGGACGCGCGCAAGCTCGAAACGCTGTTGCCGGCGATCGTCGCGTTTCGGATGCCGGTCGCACGGCTCGATGCGAAGTTCAAGATGAACCAGAACCGCAGTGCCGGCGATCGCGCCGGTGTGGTCGCCGCGCTTGCGGCAAGCACTGTCGCCGGCGATCGCGCGGTCGCCGACTGGATGCGCACGCATGACTGAACCGATCGACGCGCTGCATCGCCGCGAGATCCGCTCGTTCGTGCGCCGCGAAGGGCGGATGACCGATGCGCAGAAGCGCGCACTCGACGAGCTGTGGCCGCATTACGGCATCGCCGCGCCGACCGCGCCGCTCGATCTCGACGCGCTGTTCGGCCGCGTCGCGCCACGCGTTTTCGAGATCGGTTTCGGCATGGGCGATTACCTGCTGAGCCGCGTTGTCGCCGAGCCGCAGCACGATTTCATCGGCGTCGAAGTGCATCGGCCCGGCGTCGGCCGCCTGCTGCATCGCGCGCAGGCGGCCGGCGCGAAGAACCTGCGCGTCGCCAGCGACGATGCGGTCGCCGTGCTGCGCGACGGCATCGCCGATGCCGCGCTCGACGAGATCGTCATCCAGTTTCCCGATCCGTGGCACAAGGCGCGCCATCACAAGCGGCGCCTGATCCAGCCGGCGTTCGCGCAACTCGCGGTCCGCAAGCTGAAAGTCGGCGGCCTGTTGTCGCTGGCGACCGACTGGCAGAACTACGCCGAGCACATGCTCGAAGTGCTCAATGCCGCGCCGGGGCTGCGCAACATGGCGGCCGACGGCGGCTACGTGCCGCGTCCGGCGACGCGGCTGAAGACCAGGTTCGAGATGCGCGGCGAACGGCTCGGCCATGCGGTGTTCGATCTGAGTTATCGGCGCGTGTAAGGTTTTCCCGAGCTGTGATGGGACTTCGCGGCGTGTCGCGCCCATGGGGCGCTCCTACAAAAAGGCGCTCGAGGCAACGCAGACATTTGCCTGACACGCACAAACGGCTACTCTGGCCCGTCCATGTCCGTCCAACATCCCATCATCGGCATTACCGGCGCGAGCGGCGCGGGCACCAGCACCGCGGTGAAGGCGTTCATGCGCCTGTTCGACGAACTGCACATTCACGGCGCACTGGTCGAAGGCGATGCGTTTCATGCGTACAACCGCGCGCAGCTGCGCAAGACGCTGGAGCGCGCGCGCATCCGCAGCGAAAACTTTTCGCTGTTCTCGCCGGGCGCGAACCTGCTCGAACGGCTCGAAGGCCTGCTGCGCGAATACGGCGAGCGCGGCACCGGCATGATCCGCCACTACCTGCATCGCGACGACGAAGCCGCCGAAGCGGGACAGGCGCCGGGCACGTTCACGCCGTGGGAACGGCTGCCGCCGGAAACCGATCTGCTGTTTTATGAAGGACTGCACGGCGCGTTCGTCGGCGACGAGGTCAACATCGCCGCGCACATGGATCTGCTGATCGGCGTGACGCCGGTCATCAACCTCGAATGGATTCAGAAGATCAAGCGCGACACCGACGAGCGCGGCTATCACCCGGAGGAAGTCGCGCACACGATCCTGCGCCGCCTGCCGGACTACGTGAATTTCATCGTGCCGCAGTTCTCGCGGACCGACGTCAACTTCCAGCGCGTGCCGCTGGTCGATACCAGCAATCCGTTCGCGTCGCGCGAGATTCCGCTGTCCGAGGAAAGCCTGGTCGTCATTCATTTCAACGAGCGTTCGCGCGTGCCGGCCGATTTCGACATGCTGCTGCGCGAGGTGCCGGGCGCGATGCAGTCACACGCGCAGACGCTGGTCGTGCCGGGTCCGCAGCAGGAGCGCGCGATGGAGCTGATCTTCAAACCGGCGATCCAGCAGCTGATCGCCGCCCGCGACGCGATGCGCGCGGCCTGACAGAAGGAATTGTCGATGCAATACCGTCCGCTCGGACGCACCGGCCTGAACGTCAGTCACATCTGCCTCGGCACGATGACCTGGGGCGAACAGAACAGCGAAGCCGACGCGCACGAGCAGCTCGACCTCGCGCTCGCGGCCGGCGTCAATTTCGTCGATACCGCCGAGATGTATCCGGTCGCGCCGCGCGCCGAGACTTACGGCCGCACCGAGCAGTACATCGGCAGCTGGCTGGCGAAGACCGGTCGGCGGCACGAGATCGTGCTGGCGAGCAAGGTCATCGGGCCCGGCGCGTTTCCCTATGTGCGCGGCGGTCCGAAGCTCGATCGCGCATCGGTGATCGCCGCGTGCGAGGCTTCGCTGCGCCGTCTGCAGACCGATTATCTCGATCTGTACCAGGTGCACTGGCCGCAGCGGCCGACCAACTTTTTCGGCAAGCTCGGCTTCGACGCCAGCGGCGGCGACGGCGGCGTGCCGATCGCCGAAACGCTCGCCGCGCTCGCCGAACTGCAGCAGCAGGGCAAGATCCGCCACATCGGCGTGTCGAACGAAACGCCGTGGGGCGTAGCCGAATATCTGCGCCTGCATCGCGAACGGCAGCTGCCGCGCATCGCCAGCATCCAGAACCCGTACAGCCTGCTCAATCGCAGCTTCGAGGTCGGTCTCGCCGAAATCGCGCAGCGCGAGGATGTCGGCCTGCTCGCCTATTCGCCGCTGGCGATGGGCGTGCTGTCGGGCAAGTATCTCGACGGCGCGCGTCCGGCCGGTTCGCGGATGGTGCGCTTCACGCGCTTCACGCGTTACGACACCCCGACCGCGGACGCGGCGACGCGCGCGTATGTCGAACTGGCGCGCGAACACGGCCTCGATCCGGCGCAGATGGCGCTGGCGTTCGTCAACACCCGGCCGTTCACGACCACGACCATCATCGGCGCGACGACGCTCGACCAGCTGCGCAGCAATCTCGCCAGCGCGACGCTCGAACTGCCGTTCGCGGTGCAGCGCGCGCTCGACGATCTGCATCGCCGCTATCCGATTCCCTGTCCGTAAGCGAAA
>DASSVA010000208.1:0-9917 GCA_035706385.1 Solimonas sp.
ACGAACGGCGTGCCGCCCTTCATCTCGCCGCGGATCACCTGGCCGTCGATCGTCACCTCGCCGACATTGCCGTCCTTCACCTGCTCGATGAATTCCGAATACGCGAGCGGCGACTGTGAACGCGAGTGCGACGAGAAGCTCTGGAACACGACCATCAGCACCACGAGGATGATGACCCAGAGCAGGAGATTTTTAGCCAGATCGTTCAACGTCGGAAGCCTGTCGGATTGATGGACGCTTGCACATTACACCGCACGGAAGTTGCGCGCCAGCAAGTAGACTTCGCGCGAACGCGGCCGCGAAGCCTTCGGCTTGCGGATCGTCACCGTTTCGAACGCGGCACGCAGCTCTTTCAGATATGCATCGAAGCCGTCGCCCTGGAACACCTTGACGAGCATGGTGCCGCGCGGCTTGAGATGCGCCTTGGCGAATTCCAGCGCCAGCTCGCACAGATGAATGCTGCCGGCCTGGTCGGCGGTGTCGATGCCGCTGATGTTCGGTGCCATGTCGCTGAGCACGACGTCGACCGACTGGTCGCCGATCCTGGTTTCCAGCTGCAGCAGCACCGCGTCCTCGCGGAAATCACCGACGATGATGTCGACGCCGGGCACCGGATCGAACGGCAGGATATCGAGCGCGAACAGCTGGCCCTTGCTGCCGAGCAGCGGCCGCGCGTACTGGCTCCAGCCGCCCGGCGCGGCGCCGAGATCGACGACGATCTGCCCGGGCCGCAGGATGCGGTCCTTTTCCTGGATTTCCCTGAGCTTGAAAACCGCACGCGAGCGGAATCCCAGGCGGCGCGCCTCGTGCACGTAGGGATCCGCCTCGTGCTCGGCGAGCCAGCGGGCGGAACTGGGACGGCGTTTCTGCGTCATGTTGGCAACCGGCATGCCCGCTAACTTGAGGCCGGATCTTCCGGGTTCAAGCCCCGCCGGCATCCGGAATCAGATGTAACGGATGCCGACGATCTCGAACTCGCGCACGCCCTGCGGCGTCGTGACCTGCGCGATGTCGCCCTCGCCCTTGCCGATCAGCGCGCGGGCGATCGGGCTGTTGAACGAAATGCGGCCGGTTTTCACGTCGGCCTCGTCCTCGCCGACGATCTGCCAGGTCTGTTCGGCGCCGCTGTCGGCGTCGGCCAGATCGACGGTCGCGCCGAAAATGACCTTGCCGCCGGCGGCGACCTGCGTCGGATCGATGATCTGCGCGCTGCCGAGCTTGGCCTCGATCTCCTGGATGCGGCCTTCGTTGAAACCGTGCTGTTCGCGGGCGGCGTGATATTCGGCGTTTTCCTTGAGATCGCCGTGCTGCCGCGCCTCTTCGATCGCCGCGATGATCTTCGGGCGCATTTCGCTCTTGCGCTGGCGCAGCTCTTCGCGCAGCTGTTCGGCGCCGCGCAGGGTCATCGGGGTCTTGTTCATGGTCGAAGTCCGGATGGACAAAAAGACTCGCGCCGACCGCAAAGAGCCGGCGAAAGTGTCAACGGGATGGCTTAAAGATACCACCGCCGCGGTGCGGCGCGCACGCTTTATCGCCGCCGGCGAACCGTCAATCCGCGGCTTTCGGGGCGGCCGGCACCCGGCTGCGCACGCGCAGAAGGCCGCGACCGAGCGGCAGCACGTGGCGCACGTGCAGGATGCGCTCGGTGTCGCGTTCTTCCTGCAGATCGATCAGGCGCCCCTTCAGCAGATCGACGACGGTGACGACGCCGACGATCTGCGCCAGGTCGCCGCGCGCGACGACCGGCAGACGCGTCACGTTGCGGTCGGCCATCCGGTACGACAGCTCGCGCAGCGTTTCGTCCGGATACGCGACGATCGGCGCGGCGTTCATGATCGAGCCGATCGTCGCATCGGCGGGCGTGTGCTCGGCGAGTGCGGCATTGAGCATGTCGCGGCGCGTGGTCAGCCCGACCAGGCGACCGGCATCGTCGAGAACCGGGTACAGGCGCTGCCGATGGCGCTGATTGCGCTCGCCGTCCTTCCCCTTGATGAACGGCTGCGCGGCTTCCGACAGCAGCGCGCCGGCATGAAAGCTGATGAAGTCGGTCCGCATCACCTCGCGCACGAACAGGATTTCGAGCGGATCGACGCTATATTCGCGGGTCAGATGGAAGCCTTTGCGTGCGACTTTCTCGGTCAGCACCGATCGCTTGAGGATCAGCACCGAAATGCCGTAGGCCGACGACGCGGCGATCATCAGCGCCATGCCGGCCGACCATTCGTGCGTCAGTTCGAGCGCGAAGATCACGCCGGTGAACGGCGAGCGCATCACGCCGCCGACCACCGATGCCAGGCCGATCAGCGCCCAGAAACCCGGCGCGACGTGCGGGAACACCATCGCTTCGAGCGCGCCGAGCGCACCGCCGATCATGAACACCGGCGCGAGCACGCCGCCGGACGTGCCGGAGCCGAGCGACAGCGACCAGATCAGCGTCTTGACGACGAGGATGCCGATGATCAGCTGCATCGTCGCGTGCCCTTGCAGCAGATCGCGGATGACGTCGTAACCGACACCCATCGCGCGCGGCTCGAACAGGCCGCCGACGCCGATGATCAGGCCGCCGATCGCCGGCCACCACATCCAGTGGATCGGCAGCTTCTTGAACGCGTCCTCGGCGAAATACACCATCTCGGTCGCCATCACCGCGAGCAGGCCGCCGCCGAGTCCGGCGACGACGCAGAGTCCGGCGACGCCCAGGCTCAGCTGGATACCGGGATCGGGCATCGGAAAGATCGCGCCGGTTCCCATCAGCATGCCGCGCACCAGCGTCGCCACCAGCACGGCGGTCGCCACCGGCAGATAGCTGCGCGGCTTCCATTCGAACAGCAGCAGTTCGACCGCGAGCAGGATCGATGCGAGCGGCGCGTTGAACGTCGCCGCCATGCCGCCGGCGGCGCCCGCCACCAGCAAGGCCTTGCGCTCGTCGGCGGTCAGCTTGAGGAACTGCGCCATCACCGAGCCGAACGCGCCGCCGGTCATGATGATCGGCCCTTCGGCGCCGAACGGTCCGCCGGTGCCAATCGTGACGGCGGCGGAAATCGGCTTGAGCACCGCGACGCGCGGCTGCACCTTGCTGCCTTTGCGCAGGATCGCGTCGATCGCTTCCGGCATGCCGTGACCGCGGATCGCCTCCGAACCGTAGCGCGCCATCAGGCCGACGATCAGGCCGCCGATCACCGGCGCCAGCAGGACCAGCAGCGGGTGATGGGCGACAGCGCCCGGCGCAACCAGTTGCGTCGACCAGCGCTGATAGAACACGGCATTGGTGATGATGCCGATCAGATCCTGCAGCAGCATCGCCAGCAGGGCGCTGACGATGCCGACCAGCACCGCCAGCGCGACGATCAGCAGGACGCGCGGTCCGACCGAGAAATCGCCCAGATGCCGGGGCATCTGCGGCGGCGCTGCGCTCATGGAATTTCGGGTATCGGTCAAGGTGCGAACCATCGGGCAATTTTTCCGGCGCGCGAAGCTACCACAAGGCGCCGTCGAATTCAGGTCTGCGCGGCGACGCCAGGCGACGTCGCTGCGCAATCCGTTCAGCGCAGGCCGCTGTGCAGGTCCTGCAGGCGATTGACGTCGAGCTCGTCGAGGTGCTCCATCGCCACCGCCGCCGCCAGCGCGCCGGCGATCGTCGTGAAATAGCAGACCTTGTGCTGGATCGCCGCGCCGCGGATCGAGCGCGATTCCTCGATCGACTGCTTGCCTTCCGTGGTGTTGGCGATGAACTGGATCTCGCCGTTCTTGATCATGTCGACGCAGTGCGGCCGGCCTTCCTTGACCTTGTTGATGCCTTCGCACGCGATGCCGGCCTTGCGGATCGTCGCCGCCGTGCCGTGCGTCGCGACGACGCGGAAGCCCTTGCTCGTCACCAGCCGCGCCAGTTCGACGGCCTTCTTCTTGTCCTGGTCACGCACCGAGATGAACGTCGTGCCGGCGCGCGGCACGGTCATGCCGGCCGCCAGCAGCGCCTTGTTGAACGCTTCGCCGAAATGCTTGCCGGTGCCCATCACTTCGCCGGTCGAACGCATTTCCGGACCGAGCAGCGGATCGACGCCCGGGAACTTCGCGAACGGAAACACCGACTCCTTGACCGAGTAGTACTTCGGCACGATCTCGCTGGCGACGCCCTGCTCTTTCAGCGTCCTGCCGGCCATGCAGCGCGCGGCGATCTTCGCCAGCGGCCGGCCGGTCGCCTTCGACACGAACGGGCTGGTGCGCGACGCACGCGGATTGACTTCGAGCAGGAACACCTTCGTTTCCTGGGCCTTGCCGACCTGCACCGCGAACTGCGTGTTCATCAGGCCGACGACGTCGAGCGCCCGCGCGAGCTTGACGACCTGCGTGCGGATTTCGTCGAGCACTTTCTTCGGCAGCGAATGCGCCGGCAGCGAGCACGCCGAGTCACCGGAATGCACGCCGGCTTCCTCGATGTGCTCCATGATGCCGCCGATCACCACATCCTTGCCGTCGGCGAGCGCGTCGACGTCGACTTCGACGGCGTTGTTGAGGAAGCGGTCGAGCAACACCGGCGAATCGTTCGAGACCTTGACGGCTTCGCGCATGTAGCGCTTGAGATCGTCGTCGTCGTGGACGATTTCCATCGCACGACCGCCGAGCACGTAGCTCGGCCGCACGACCAGCGGATAACCGACCTTGGCGGCGACGTTCAGCGCCTGCCGTTCCGACGTCGCGACGCCGTTCGGCGGCTGCAGCAGACCGAGCTTGTCGACCAGTTTCTGGAAGCGTTCGCGGTCCTCGGCGAGGTCGATCGCATCCGGCGTCGTGCCGATGATCGGCGCGCCGGCGGCTTCGAGCTGGCGCGCGAGCTTCAGCGGCGTCTGGCCGCCGAACTGCACGATCACGCCTTTCGGCTTTTCGAGTTCGATGATCTCCATCACATCCTCGAACGTCAGCGGCTCGAAATACAGGCGATCCGACGTGTCGTAATCGGTCGACACGGTCTCCGGATTGCAGTTGACCATGATGGTCTCGTAACCGTCTTCGCGCAGCGCGAGCGCGGCGTGCACGCAGCAGTAATCGAACTCGATGCCCTGGCCGATGCGGTTCGGCCCGCCGCCGAGGATCATGATCTTGTCGCGCGACGTCGGCTGCGCCTCGCATTCCTCGTCGTAGCTCGAATACAGATACGCGGTCGAGGTCGGGAATTCGGCGGCGCAGGTATCGACGCGCTTGTAGACCGGACGCACGCCATGCTTGTGGCGCGCGCGGCGCACCGATTCTTCCTTGACGCCGAGCAGCGCGGCGAGACGGCGGTCGGAGAAGCCGAGCCGCTTGTAGCGGCGCAGATCGTCGGCTTCGAGCTTGCTGATTTTTTGTGTGGCGATGCCGGCTTCGGTGGCGATCAGTTCTTCGATCTGTTCGAGGAACCAGACGTCGATCCGGCTGAGCTTGAAGACTTCATCGACCGACAGGCCGGCGCGGAACGCATCGCCGATGTACCAGAGCCGGCTGCCGCGCGCGATCGCCAGTTCCGTGCGGATGCGGTTCAGCGCCTCGTCGCTGTAGACGCCCGCTGTGCGCTCGACTTTCGGATCGAAGCCGTCGCTGCCGACTTCGAGGCCGCGCATCGCCTTGTGCAGCGATTCCTGGAAATTGCGGCCGATCGCCATCACCTCGCCGACCGATTTCATCTGCGTCGTCAGCCGCGAATCGGCCTGCGGGAATTTCTCGAACGTGAAACGCGGAATCTTGGTGACGACGTAATCGATCGTCGGCTCGAAGCTCGCCGGCGTCGCGCCGCCGGTGATGTCGTTCTGCAGTTCGTCGAGCGTGTAGCCGACCGCCAGCTTGGCGGCGATCTTGGCGATCGGAAAGCCGGTTGCCTTCGATGCCAGCGCGCTGGAGCGCGACACGCGCGGATTCATTTCGATGACGATGATGCGGCCGTCGTCCGGGTTGATCGCGAACTGCACGTTCGAACCGCCGGTGTCGACGCCGATCTTGCGCAGCACCGCGATCGAGGCGTTGCGCAGCAACTGGTATTCCTTGTCGGTCAGCGTCTGCGCCGGCGCGACCGTGATCGAATCGCCGGTGTGCACGCCCATCGCATCGAAGTTCTCGATCGCGCAGACGATGATGCAGTTGTCCTTGCGGTCGCGGACGACCTCCATCTCGAACTCTTTCCAGCCGAGCAGCGATTCCTCGATCAGCACTTCGGTGGTCGGCGACAGATCGAGACCGCGCAGGACGATCTCTTCGAATTCCTCGACGTTGTACGCGACGCCGCCGCCGGAGCCGCCGAGCGTGAAGCTCGGCCGGATGATCACCGGGAAGCCAATCTCCTGCTGGATGCGGCGCGCTTCCTCCATCGAATGCGCGACGTCGGACTTCGCCGAACCGAGGCCGATCTCGGTCATCGCGTCGCGGAACTTCGAACGGTCCTCGGCGAGATCGATCGCGTATTCGTTGGCGCCGATCAGCTCGCAGTCGAACTTCTTCAGCACGCCGTTGCGCGCGAGGTCGAGCGCACAGTTCAGCGCGGTCTGGCCGCCCATCGTCGGCAGCAGCGCGTCCGGCCGTTCCTGCTCGATGATCCTGGCGACCGACTGCCAGCGGATCGGCTCGATGTAGGTCGCATCGGCCATCTCCGGGTCGGTCATGATCGTCGCCGGATTCGAGTTGACGAGGATCACGCGATAGCCTTCCTGGCGCAGCGCCTTGCAGGCCTGCGCGCCGGAGTAGTCGAACTCGCAGGCCTGACCGATGACGATCGGCCCGGCGCCGATGATCAGGATGCTTTTGAGGTCTGTACGTTTCGGCATCTTCGACTCGATTTAATGGAGCGCGGCCGTCGCCGGCCGCGCACTGAAACCCGGAAACCGGACTGGCGCGCTCGAATTCAGGCCGGGCAGCAGCACGATGACCACCACGCCGGCGATGTACGTGGTGATGTCGGCGATTCCCGTCATGAACTCAGCGCTTTTCCGCCATCAGGCGGACGAAGCGGTCGAACAGCTCGCCGACGTCGTGCGGGCCGGGACTCGCTTCGGGGTGGCCTTGGAAGCTGAACGCTGGCGCGTCGGTGACACGCAGGCCCTGGTTCGAGCCGTCGAACAGCGAACGGTGCGTCGCCACGGCATTGGCCGGCAGCGTCGCCTCGTCGACGGCGAAGCCGTGGTTCTGGCTGGTGATCATCACCTGGCCGGACTCCAGGTCCTGCACCGGATGATTGGCGCCGTGATGGCCGAGCTTCATCTTCACGGTCTTCGCGCCGAGCGCGAGACCGAGCAGCTGATGGCCGAGGCAGATGCCGAACAGCGGCATCTTCTTGGCGAGGAATTCGCGCGTCGCGCGGATCGCGTAATCGCAGGGTTCCGGGTCGCCGGGGCCGTTGGTCATCAGCACGCCGTCCGGCTTGAGCTTGAGCACGTCGGCGGCAGGCGTTTTCGCCGGCACGACGGTGACGCGGCAATCGCGGTCGACGAGCAGGCGCAGGATGTTGCGCTTGACGCCGAAATCGTAGGCGACGACGTGCCAGCGGCCGTCGCTGCGCTCGGTCTCGCGGTTCGAGTCCAGCTCCCACGAGCCACGCGTCCACCGGTACGGCTTGGTGACCGACACGACTTTCGCGAGGTCCATGCCCTTGAGGCCGGGAAAGCCGCGCGCGGCTTCGAGCGCCTTCTTCTCGCTGATGCGGCTGCCGGCGACGATGCAGCCGTTCTGCGCACCCTTGTCGCGCAGGATGCGCGTCAGGCGGCGCGTGTCGATGCCGGCGATCGCGACGGTCTTGTTGGTCTTCAGGTATTCGCGGAAATCCTGCGTCGAGCGGAAGTTGCTGTGGCGGCGCGGCACTTCGCGCAGCACGAGGCCGGCGATGTGCACGCGATCGGCTTCCATGTCCTCGGCGTTGGTGCCGACGTTGCCGATGTGCGGATACGTCAGCGTGACGATCTGCTCGCGATACGAGGGGTCGGTCAGGATTTCCTGATACCCGGTCATCGCCGTGTTGAAAACGACTTCGCCGACCGTCTGTCCGTCACTGCCGATCGAAACGCCCTTGAAAACGGAACCATCGGCGAGGGCGAGCAGAGCCGGTTTGAAGTCGGTCATAGGGCGGTCTATCCAGGTGGCGGACACGAAAACGGGGGCCGAAAGCCCCCGCTTCGAATCCGCCGCGCATTCTATACGACCTCGGCCCGCGGCAAAACCTTTTTGCGCAGATTGCCTACAAAGGCACGCCCATCGCCTTGCCGATCTGCCAGATGTTCTTGTCGACGCTCTCCGCCATCACGACGATCACGGTCTGCTCCGCGCTCATCTTCGCCGCTTCCTGGCAGGCCCAGCCGAGCGCGTAGGCGGTCTGGATCGCCGGGATCACGCCCTCGTGCTTGCTGACGTCGTAAACCGCCTTCTTCGCGGCCGCGACCGCGCCCTTGACGTATTCGACGCGGCCGCTCGCTTTCAGCCAGGCGTGCTCGCGGGTCGTGCGCGGATAATCCATGCCTTCCATGATCGCCGCCGCGCGCTGCTGCTCCTTCAGCGTCAGCGGCTGCGTGCTGCCGCCCCGCGGCGCCTCGGTCTCGCCGAGATCGTCCTGCGGCTCGACGCAGACCAGGCGCGTGCCGGCCGCGCGCAGGAACGGCGGAAACAGGCCGACCGCGTCGGCGTTGTCGCCGGCCCGCGCGACCAGCAGGTCCGGCGCCTTCTTGCTGATCGCATACAGCTGGCGCCGGCACTCGCGGCCGGCGATCGATGCCATTTCCAGCGTCAGCATCGGATACGGATGCGGCGCGGCGTCGAGCCCCATCACCAGGAAGCTGTCGGCGCTGTTGCGCAGCCAGTGATCCCAGACTTCCTTGCGAACGCCGCCGTCGCGCTTGCGGGTCAGGCCGCCCTCGTTGACGTGCGCGCCCATCAGCCACATGCGGAACACGCTGCCGGCCTGCAGCTGCATCTGCTCGCTGTCCATGAAGATTTCGGCCTGCAGGCCGAGCCGCGACGCGACCGACGCGACGACCACGCCGCTGCGGCCGGTCGGGCTGAACGCGACCAGGCTCTTCTTGCCCATGTGCTTGGCGAGCAGCGCCTGTCCGAGCACCGCCGCGAGCAGGTGCGAAGGCTGCGTATTGATGTCCTCGCGCTTCAGGTAGATGCGCGCGCCGCCGAGATGATCGGACAGCCGCGCGGCAAACTGCAGCGACGACGGATGGCCGGCCGACTGGATCATCTCGTTGTCGAGCTCGGCGATGAAGCGCGGGTCCTTGCGCACCGCCTCGTACGCCTCGGCGATCTCCGCGAGCGGTTTGCGAAAACGCTCCTCCTCGCCGATGCGCGTGTACGCAAGCTTCGGCGTGACATCGCGCGAGCCGATGAATTCGATGCGGTCGCCGATCGGCGCCTCGGCGAACAGCGGATCGCTGACCGCGATCATCCGCCCCATGCTGAGAATCTTGCGCCACTGCTCGGAGCCGGCGGGATTGCGGATCTGCGCGTGCATCTGGCGCGCCTGTTCGAGAAACGGCTGCACCTTGCGTGTCTCGTAGTACAACTCGGCGAGCCGCAGCCGCAAATCCAGTAGCTGCGGTTGGCGCGCGATCTGCTGCACGAGCAGCTTTTCCAGATCGTCGTAAAACGCGCCGGTGTCCTGCCTCTTTTCGTCATCCTTGATGGACACAGCGAATCCTCGTGGGAGCCTGACGCGAGTATAGAGGCCGCCGGAACTGCGGCGCCAAACGAAGCGGATCGCCGGTAGTGATCGGTACGCTGGTCGCGGCACCGGCAGCCCGTCTGTTCCCCCAACGGGGCAAGCGACACGATCACTCTCGGGCCGCAGCGTTGCGGCGCTATTGCTTGCGAATCACCACGCCGTCTCGCGGTTGTCCGGCTCGGGCCGCTGCGGCAGCAGGCTGAAACGAAATTTCCGCGGCGGCGTCTTGTTCAGCAAATGCCGG
>DASSVA010000209.1:0-4268 GCA_035706385.1 Solimonas sp.
CCTCGGGCCGGGACCGTTCACGGCGATGATGCTCGCCAATCTCGGCGCCAACGTACTGCGCGTCGCCAGCCCCGCGTCGCGCGCGCAGCCGCCGTTCAACCCGGTGCTCGATCGCGGCCGCTGCGGCGAGATCGTCATCGACCTGAAAGCGCCGGACGGTCGCGAGCAACTGCTGGAACTGATCGAACAGGCCGACGTGCTGATCGAAGGTTTCCGGCCCGGCGTGATGGAACGGCTCGGCGTCGGCCCCGACGATTGTCTCGCGCGCAACGCACAGCTGATCTACGGCCGCGTTACCGGCTGGGGGCGCGACGGTCCGCTCGCGCAGCGTGCCGGCCACGACATCAATTACCTCGCGCTGAGCGGCGCGCTGCACGCGAGCGGCAGCCGCGAATCCGGGCCGTGGCCGGCGTTGAACCTGGTTGCCGATTTCGGCGGCGGCGGCATGCTGCTCGCGCTCGGCATCGCCTGCGCGCTGTTCGAGTCCGGCATCTCGGGAAAAGGACAGATCGTCGACGCGGCGATGCTCGACGGCAGCGCGACGCTGATGTCGATGATCTACGGCCTGCGCGCGAACGGCCGCTGGCCGGCCGCGCGCGCCGGCAATTTTCTCGACGGCAGCGCGTATTACTACACGACGTACCGCTGCGCCGACGACGAGTGGGTCGCGGTCGGCGCGATCGAGCCGCCGTTCCGGCGCGCGCTGTTCGACGGCCTCGGCCTCGCCGATGAAGCCGACGCGCTGATGCGGGCGCGCGACGACGATCCCGCGGTGCGCGAACGGCTCGCAGCGATCTTCCGCACGCGGACACGTGCGCAATGGTCGGACCTGTTCGCCGATCGCGACGCCTGCGTCTCGCCGGTGCTGACGATCGACGAAGCCGCCGACGATGCGCACAACCGCGCCTCGGGCAGCCTGCGTCGCATCGACGGCGCCACGCAGCCGGCCGCCGCGCCGCGCTTCAGCCGCACGCCGGCCACGCCGTGGCCGTCGCCCGACGCGATGCGCGCCGATCTCGGCGAATGGCAATTCGACGGACGGCCGGCAGCGCGCGCGGCGGCGATGTCATCGGGGAGCGAACGCGAATGAATCCGCAGGACCGCACGACGGTGAATTACCGGCGCGACGAACGCGTCGCGCGGATCGAACTGCATCGCCCCGACGCGATGAACGCGATCGACACAGTGATGAAGGCCGAGCTGCTCGGCGCGCTCGAACAGGCCGCGCGCGATCCGCACGTCGGCGCCGTCGTGCTGACCGGTGCCGGCACCGCGTTCTGCACCGGCACCGATCTGAAGACCGCGGCGGCCGCCGACGGCGACGACGCGCGCCGCATCGCGCGCACGCTGCTGTACGACTACCAGCCGATCCTCGATCTGATCGTGCGCATGGACAAGCCAGTGATCGCCGCCGTCAACGGCGCGGCGGCCGGCATGGGCCTGTCGCTCGCGCTGGCCTGCGATCTGCTGGTGATGGCGGAACGAGCGTACCTGCTGTCGCCGTTCATCGGCATCGGCCTGATTCCCGACGGCGGCGCGGCATGGTTCCTCACGCAGCGGCTCGGCTACGGCCGCGCGTTCGAGATCGTCGCCGACGGCCGCAAGCTCGCCGCCGCGCAATGCCTGGCCTGGGGCCTCGCGAACCGCGTCGTGGCCGGCGACACGCTCGACGCGACGGCGCTGCAATGGGCCGGCGAGCTGGCCGCGAAAGCGCCGCTGGCGATGGCGCTGACCAAGCGCGTCGCGCGGCTGTCGCTGAGCAGCGGCCTCGCCGAAGTGCTCGGCGCCGAGGCCGATCTGCAGGCGCTGTGCTACGCGAGCGACGATTCGCGCGAAGCGCGCAACGCATTCATCGAGAAGCGCAAGCCGCAGTTCGGCAAGCGCTGAGCCGCCGCGACCGGCACATCAAGCGGCGCATAAAAAGAAAGGAAACGGACCCGGGGGTCCGTTTCCTTTCCGTGCACGCTGCGCCGCTGCGGCGCGCCGCTCAGCCCTGGACTTCGCGGCAGTGCTCGCGATAGCTCACTTCCTGATCAGGGAAGTTCTTCTTCGCGATCTGGTTGCCGGCGTACGCGCCGCCGAGCGCGCCCGCCGCCGTGGCGACATCCTTGCCGTGGCCGCCGCCGATCTGATGACCGAGCACGCCGCCGGCGACGCCGCCGAGGATCGTGCCGGCGACCGAATGCGTGCCGACGTCCTTCTCGGTGACGACGCGCTCGTTCGTGCATTCGGTATGCGTCGCTTTCGCGCTCTCGTCCGCGCCGTCATTTCGCGCATGTGACGCGAACACCATCGCCGAACCGGCGACGACGACGACCGCGACACCACCGACGATGCCCGCAGCAAGGTTGTTCATGATCATTCCCTCTCTTCGCAATGCGCATCGCTGCGCCGTGCGCCCACCGTAGCCGGCCACCATGAATCCGCCCTGAGCCGTCGCGTCAGCGGCGATTCAGCGCCGCGCCGCTTAATGGCTGCCAACCCAACTCGCGAATTGCGCGATCTGCGCGTGACGGACATTGCGGCAATTCCCCGGGAAATCTCGTCATGCGCGCAGTGCCGACCGTCCGACTCAGTCTCATCGCCGTCGCGCTGGCGCTCGGCGCGTGCGGCACGCTGATCGGCCGGCCCGACACACCACCGCCGCCGGCCGTGCGCACCACCTACGTCCTGCATCGCGACATCGTGTTCTCGCCGCCGGACTGGCCGCAGCAACTGCGCGCCGACATCTATCAACCGGACGGCGCGCACGCGCTGCCGGCGGTACTGGTGATCTACGGTGGCGGCTGGCACAGCGGCGATCGCACGCAACTGACGCCGATCGCGATGCGGCTCGCCAAGCGCGGCTACGTCGCGGTCGCGACCAGTTACCGGCTCGCGCCGGCGTATCACTTCCCCGCGCAACTGCGCGATCTGCAGCTCGCGGTGCGCTGGATGCGCGCCAACGCCGCGCAATACAACATCGATCCCGCGCGGATCGGCGCCTGGGGCTATTCGGCCGGCGCGCATCTCGCCGCGCTGCTCGGCGGCATCAGCCCCGGCGATGCGCTGTTCGAGTCCGGCACGCGGATCGCCGCCGTGGTCGGCGGCGGCACGCCGACCGATCTGCGCAAGCCCGACAAGGGCACGCAGGTCCTGCGCCTGATCGGCGGCACCGCGGCGCAGATGCCGGACGCGTATCGCGACGCTTCGCCGGTCAGCCACGTCGACGCCGGCGATCCGCCGGTGTTTCTCTACGAAGGCGGCGCGGACGAACTCGTCACGCCGGATCATGCGACCGACTACAAGGCGCTGCTCGACCGCGCCGGCGTGCCGAACGAGCTGATGGTCCTGCGCGGCCGCGGTCATCTGATGGCGTTCCTGACCGACGGTCCGGCGGTCGACGAGGCGCTGCGTTTTCTCGACCGCCATCTGCGCGACGGCCGTTGATCGCAAGTGCGCGACGCGCGCAGCGCATGCCGCGTCACGTAAAATCGACGAATGAATCCCTTTGTCTTCATCGGCGGCCTGATCGGCTTCGCGTTCGGCCGCTGGTCCGGCCTTTTGATCGGCGCGCTGATCGGTTATCTGCTGACGCGCTCGATCAAGGTCTCGGTGATCGGCGCCGCGCACAAGATCCAGTCGCAGTTCCTCGATTCGACGTTCGCGGTGATGGGCGCGGTCTGCAAGGCCGACGGCCAGGTCACGCACGACGAAATCCGCATCGCGGAAATGCTGTTCGATCGCCTGCATCTCGGCGGCGCGGCGCGCGAATCGGCGAAGCAGGCATTCAATCGCGGCAAGTCACCGGGCTTCGATCTCGACGCCGAGGTGCGGCGCTTCGCGCAGGCGGCGCGCGGCCAGCGCGTGCTGCTGCAGATGTTCCTGCAGGTGCAGCTGTCGGCGGTTGCCGCCGACGGCGCGGCGCATCCGGCCGAGCACGAGATGCTGATGCGGATCGCGCGCGGTCTGGGCCTGTCGGAAGCCGAGGTGCAGGCGCTCGAAGCGATGCTGCGCGGCGGCGGCGGCAGCCGCGCACCGTCGCAGAGCAGCGTCGACGACGCCTATCGCGTGCTCGGCGTGTCGGCCAGCGCGTCGGACGCCGACGTGAAGAAAGCCTATCGCCGGCTGATGAGCCAGAACCATCCGGACAAGCTTGCCGCCAAGGGCCTACCGGAAAGCATGCGCGAGATGGCCGAACAGAAAACGCGCGAGATCACCGCCGCGTATGAACGGATCGAACGGGCGCGCGGCCGCTGATCGCTACTGATTCGCGGTCGCCGCCGACG
>DASSVA010000210.1:0-9540 GCA_035706385.1 Solimonas sp.
AAAGTGGCCGGCGGCGGCCTGGCACGGC
Source organism: Solimonas sp. (assembly GCA_035706385.1). Lineage (GTDB taxonomy): Bacteria > Pseudomonadota > Gammaproteobacteria > Nevskiales > Nevskiaceae > Solimonas. The sequence goes on from DASSVA010000210.1 coordinate 29, forward strand.
TGCGTGCGGCCGGTATCGAAGTCGAAACCGGATTGCTGGCCGCCGAAGCGGAGTGGTTCAATTGCGGTTTCCTGTCGCGGATGCGCCGCGGCCGGCCGTGGCTGACGCTGAAGCTCGCGGCGAGTCTCGACGGCCGCACGGCGATGGCGAGCGGCGAAAGCCAGTGGATCACGTCCGCCGCGGCGCGCGCCGACGTGCATCGTTTGCGTGCGTCGGCCGGCGCGGTGATGACCGGCGTGACGACGGTGCTCGCCGACGATCCGCAGCTCAACGTGCGCTTGTCACCTTCGGACTGGGTCCGGGCTGCCGTCCATGGCGAGACCGCAACGCTTTTGCTACCCCCCGAGACGCCATCCATGGCGTCGCCTGCCGGAGAGAACAGTGCCATTCAAGGCACTGTTCCATTTCTCCGCCAGCCTGATCGCATCGTGCTCGATACCCATGCCCGCGTGCCGGTCGACGCGCGCGTCTGGAACGGCGATGCGCGCCGCTTCTGGCTCGTCGGCGCGACGCCGGCACAAACGCCGGACGGCGTCACCGTGATCGAATTGCCGCGCGATGCCGGCGGTTCGCTCGATCTCGGCGCGGCACTGGCGGCGCTCGCGCGACACGAAGTCAATGAAGTGCTGCTCGAATGCGGCGCGCGTCTCGCCGGTGCCGCGCTGCAAAGCGGGCTGGTCGACGAAATCGTCGCGTACGTGGCGCCGACGCTGCTCGGTCACGACGCGCGACCGTTCGCGCAGCTGCCCGGTCTGGAACGGCTGGCGCAGCGCATCACGTTGCAGTTCGTCGATACGCGCAGGGTCGGCCCCGATCTGCGTCTCACGTTGCGATCCGCTCGCAAGGAGTAAGGGATGTTCACCGGCATCATCGAAGCGCTCGGGCGTATTGAAAGCATCGAATCGGTCGGTGGCGATCGCCGCATGGTGTTTCGCGCGGCAGCCGAATACAGTCACTTTCTGCGCGGCACGCAGCTCGGCGACAGCATCGCCGTCAACGGCTGCTGCCTGACGGCGACCGGTTTTTCCGACGACCGCTTCACGGCCGACCTTTCGGCCGAGACGCTGAACCTGACGACGTCGGGCCGCTGGGACGTCGGCGCCAAGGTCAATCTCGAACGCGCGCTGACGCCGGAGAAACCCTTGGGCGGCCACATGGTGTCGGGCCACGTCGACGGCGTCGGCGAACTGCTCGAACGTTACGAAGACGCGCGTTCGACGCGCATGCGGTTCAGGGTGCCGGACGCACTCGCGCGCTACATCGCGCGCAAAGGCTCGATCTGCATCGACGGCGTCAGCCTGACCGTCAACGACGTCGAGGGCAGCACCGGGAAAACCGTGTTTGGCGTTAACATCATTCCCCATACGCTCGTCCATACGACCCTGGGCGAGCTGCAGCCGGGGCAGGCGGTCAATCTCGAAGTGGATTTGATCGCGCGTTATCTGGAGCGCCTCATCGAGGCACGGAGCTGACATGACCACGAACAAGATTGCGAACATCGACGAGGCGCGCTCGCCCAGGCTCGATTCGATCGAGGACATCCTCGCCGACTTCAAGGCCGGCAAGATGGTCATCCTGATGGATGACGAGAACCGCGAGAACGAAGGCGACATCCTGATGGCCGCGTCGCTGGTGCGGCCGGAAGACATCAACTTCATGGCGCGCTACGGTCGCGGCCTGATCTGTCTGACGCTGACGCAGGAACGTTGCCGCCAGTTGCGCCTGCCGCAGATGGTTTCGCGCAATGAGGAAAATCACAAGACCGCGTTCACGGTGTCGATCGAAGCCGCGCAGGGCGTGACGACCGGCATTTCCGCGCACGATCGCGCGCGCACGGTGCAGGCGGCGGTCAAGCACGACGCGCGACCGGAAGATGTCGTGCAGCCGGGGCACATCTTTCCGCTGATGGCGCAGCCGGGCGGCGTGCTGACGCGCGCCGGCCACACCGAGGCGGGCTGCGATCTCGCACGGCTCGCCGGCATGGAGCCGGCGGCGGTGATCGTCGAAGTGCTGAACGAAGACGGCACGATGGCGCGCCGCCCCGATCTCGAAAAGTTCGCGCGCGAACATGACCTGAAGCTCGGCACGATCGCCGATCTGATCCGCTATCGCCTCGACAACGAACACACCGTCGAGCGCGTCGCCGAAACGCACGTCAACACCGAGTTCGGCGATTTCCGTCTCGTCACCTACCAGGACACGATCGACAACACCGTGCATCTGGCGATGGTGAAGGGCAATGTCGATCCGGCGAAGCCGACGCTGGTGCGCGTGCACCTGCGCAACACGTTGCAGGATCTGCTCAGTGTCGAGCACGACGATTTCGGCTGGCCGCTGCGTCGCGCGCTGAAGCGCGTCGCCGACGAAGGCGCCGGCGTCGTCGTCGTGTTGCGCAAGCCGGAAAGCGCGCGCGAATTCGTGCAGCAGGTGGTCGCGCTGAACATGCGTGACGAGACGCCGCACGATGGCCGGCCGCTGCTGCGCACCTACGGCATCGGCGCGCAGATCCTTTCCGATATCGGCGTGCGCCGCATGCGCGTGCTGTCGGCGCCGAAGCGCATGCAGGGCATCTCCGGCTTCGGTCTCGAAATCGTCGAATACGTGGCCTGCGATTGATGAGCAAAGCCAGGGCGGTGAAAAAACACGTTCCGGCCGATGCCAAGACCGGTTACGCGGCGCCGGAGCGGCCGGCGGCCGGTGAATTCGCCAACGCGAGGATCGCGATCGTCGCGACGCGCTGGAACATCGAGATCGTCGATGCGCTGGTTGCCGGTGCGCGCGCCGCACTGAAAGCCTGGGGCGTCGCCGGCAAGCACGTCGAGTTCTTCCGGGCGCCCGGCGCATATGAAATTCCGCTGGCGACCAAGCTGCTGCTCGATCGCGGCTTCGACGGCGTCGTCGCGCTCGGCGCGGTGATCCGCGGCGACACGCCGCATTTCGATTATGTCGCCGGCGAATGTGCACGCGGCCTGACCGACGTGCAGCTCGCGAGCGGCAAGCCGGTCGGCTTCGGCGTGCTGACCGTCAACACGGTCGAGCAGGCCGTCGAGCGCGCCGGTCCGGGGCCTGCGAACAAGGGTTATGAAGCGGCGGCGGCGATGCTCGAAATGCTGCGCCTGCGCAAGGAACTGGCATGAGCGAAGCGGGCAGCGGACAGGGTCACGGCATGCCGCAGAGCCGTCGCGGTCTGGCGCGCCGCGTCACCGTGCAGGCGATCTATCAATGGCTGCTCAATGAAGGCGAGCCGGCCGCATTGTTGAAGCAGTTCCGTGAGCAGGACGAAGGTCTCGGTCGCGCCGATCCGAAATATTTCGAAGAGCTGCTGAACGGCGTCGTCGCGCATGCGCCGGAACTGACCGCGGCGATCGCGCCGCATCTCGACCGGCCGCTCGCGCAGCTCGATCCGGTCGAGCACGCGATCCTGCTGCTCGCCGCGTACGAACTCGAACATCGCCGCGACGTGCCGTGGAAAGTCGCCGTCAACGAATCGGTCAATCTCGCCAAGATGTTCGGTGCCGAGGACGGCTACAAGTTCGTCAATGGCGTGCTCGACAAACTCGCCCATGCGCTGCGACCGCAGGAAATGCGCTTCTGAGCGCGTTTCCGGATTTCGCATCATCGTGATCTCGCATGGATGAGTTCGCACTCATCCGCCGCTGGTTCGCGTCGCTCGCGCCGCACGGCGACGGTGTCGTGCTCGGCATCGGCGACGACTGCGCCTTGCTCGCGCCGCCGCCGGGCGAGCAGCTCGCGATCACGACCGACACGCTGATCGCCGGCCGGCATTTTCCGCTCGATACCGCGCCGGCCGACATCGGCTGGAAATCGCTCGCCGTCAGCCTGTCCGATCTCGCGGCGATGGGCGCGCATCCGTACGGCTTCACGCTCGCGCTGAGCCTGCCGCTGGCCGACGAAAGCTGGCTCGCCGGCTTCGCCGACGGTCTGCGAACGTGCGCGCAAACGACCGGTATCGCGCTGGTCGGCGGCGACACGACGCGCGGCGCACTGTCGATCACGATCACCGCGCTCGGCACGTTGCCGGCCGGCGCGGCGTTGCGTCGCGATGCCGCGCAGGTCGGCGATTGCATCTGTGTCACCGGTACGCTCGGCGACGCCGCGCTTGCGCTGCGTCTGCTGCAAGGCGATGGGCTACCGCAGTCCGACGCCGCACGCGCGTTGCGCGCGCGGCTCGACCGGCCGACGCCGCGCAACGCCGCTGGCCTCGCCTTGCGCGGCATCGCGCACGCGGCGATCGATCTGTCCGACGGGTTGTTCGGCGATCTGGGACACATCTGCGCCGCGAGCGGCGTCGGCGCCGAGCTGTCGATCGCCGATCTGCCGGCGTCGCCGGCATTCGCCGCAGGCGCACCGGTCGATGCGCGACTCGCGTTGCAACTCGCCGGCGGCGACGATTACGAGTTGTGCATTTGCGTGCCGCCGGCGCGGCTGGACGCGGCGCGCCAAGCCTGCGGCGCGCTGCCGCTGACGGTGATCGGCCGCGTCGTCGCAGGCGAGGGCGTGCGGCTGCGCGACGGCGCCGGTGCTATCGTCGACTTCTCCACGCCGAGCTATCGCCACTTTTCATGAAGCCGCAGACCAAGACCGACGCGTTTCCGAAACCGCCCGCCGAGCTGATCTGGTCGACACCCGAGCACGTGCTCGCGTTCGGTTTCGGCACCGGCCTTGCGCCGCGCGCGCCGGGGACGTTCGGCACGCTGGTCGGCATCGCATTCTTTCTCGCGCTGCTGTGGCTGCCGTGGCCGGCCTATCTCGCGATGACCGTCGTGCTGTTCGTCGCCGGCTGTTTCATCTGCGGCGCGAGCGCGCGTCTGCTCGGCGTGCACGATTACGGCGGCATCGTGTTCGACGAGATCGTCGGTTATCTGGTCGCCGCGGCGCCGCTGGTCTGGCTGGCGCCGGCCGGCGTCGGCGGCTGGATCGCCGGCATCGTGATCGCGTTCGTGCTGTTCCGACTCTTCGACATCGCCAAGCCGTGGCCGATCCGCGCGATCGACCGCCGCGTGCACGGCGGCTTCGGCATCATGATCGACGACATCGTCGCCGGCATCGCCGCCGCGGCCGTGCTGTTCGCGCTGCGCCGCTGGTTGCTGCCGTTCTAGGGCCTGTTAACAGGCCCTGGCCCGGGCGTAAGCGACATTCTCCTTGCGCTCGCCGCGCGGCTGCACCCATCCTCGTCGACGTGACGATCGGACAGCGACGGAGAATCGGGTGAAGACAGTACGGATCGGCTGCGCGTCGGCATTCTGGGGCGATACCAACAGCGCGGCGGCGCAGCTCGTCGAGCACGGCGCGCTCGATTATCTGGTGTTCGATTACCTGGCCGAGATCACGATGTCGATTCTCGCCGCCAAGCGCATGCGCAATGCCGACGACGGTTACGCGACCGATTTCGTCGAGCACGTGATGGCGCCGCTGCTGCCGCGCATCCGCGAACGCAACATCAAGGTGATCGCCAATGCCGGCGGCGTCAATCCGCTGGCCTGCAAGGCGGCGCTCGAAGCGGTCGCCGAGAAGGTCGGCGTCGCGCTGCGCGTCGCGGTCGTGCTCGGGGACGATCTCAATCCGCGCCGCAAGGAATTCGCGGACTGCGCGGCGCTCGATCCGGCCGCCGGCGATCCGCGCACACTGCCGGCGACGACGATCTCGATGAACGCGTATCTCGGCGCGATTCCGATCGCGCGTGCGCTCGCCGCCGGCGCCGATGTCGTCGTCACCGGCCGCTGCGTCGATTCGGCGGTCGTGCTCGGACCGTTGATGCACGAGTTCGGCTGGCGCGACGACGATTACGACAAGCTCGCCGCCGGTTCGCTTGCCGGTCACATCATCGAATGCGGCGCGCAGTGCACCGGCGGCAATTTCACCGACTGGGAGACGGTTCGCGACGGCTACGCCGACATGGGATTTCCGATCGTCGAGGTCGACGCCGACGGCGATTTCGTCGTCGGCAAGCCGGCCGGCACCGGCGGCCGCGTGACCGTTCACACCGTGCTCGAACAAATGCTTTACGAGATCGGCGACCCGCGTGCTTACGTGTTGCCCGACGTCGTCTGCGATTTCACGCAGGTGACGCTCGCCCAGGATGGCGACGATCGCGTTCGCGTGCGCGGCGCGCGCGGTTCGGCGCCGACCGATTCGTACAAGGTCAGTGCGACCTGGCCGGCCGGCATGCGCTGCGCGGCGCTGTTCATGGTCGGCGGCATCGATGCGGCGAAAAAGGGCCGGGCGTCGGCGACGGCGATCGTCGACAAGGTGCGGCGCCAGTTGCTCGCGCAGAAGCTCGGTGATTTCAGTGGCGTCGACATTCATTGCATCGGTGCCGAGGAAAGCTATGGTCCGCACGCGCGGCCGGCGGCGGCGGCGACGCGTGAGGTCGTCGTCAAGATCGCCGTCCAGCATCCGAATCCGAAAGCGCTGAAGTTGTTCGCGCGCGAGATCGCGCAGGCGGCGACCGGCATGGCGCCGGGTTTCACCGGCTATTTCGGCTCCGGCCGGCCGGAACCGCATATGGTGCCGAAGCTGTTCTCGACGCTGGTCGCGAAGGATCGCGTGCCGATCGAGGTCGCGATCGGCGAACAGCGTTTCGCGGTGCCGGTGCCGCTCGCCGGCGGCCACGTCGCGCCGTCGCCGGCGCGCGATTTCGCCGCGGAGCTGCCGCATGAGCTGCTCGATGCGGTGCGCGTGCCGCTGATCAAGCTTGCGCTCGCGCGCTCCGGCGACAAGGGCGATCACGCGAACATCGGCGTCATCGCGCGCAAGCCGGAATACCTGCCGTGGATCGAAGCGGCGTTGAGCATTGATGCGCTGCGCGGGTATTTCGCGCATGTGCTGGTCGATGCCGGCGCCGATGCGGTCGCGCGCTGGCGCCTGCCCGGCAGCCATTCGCTGAACATCCTCTTGCGTCACGCGCTCGGCGGCGGCGGTGCGGCCAGCCTGCGCACCGATCCGCAGGGCAAGGCGTTCGCGCAGATGCTGCTCGATTTCCCGGTAACGCTGCCGGCCGCGCTGGCGCACGGCGTTTAGCTGGCGGATGTTGTTGACTTTTTTGCCAGTGCCGCCGTGTAAATGCGGCGCTGCGTCATCGGCCTGCACGTAATACAATACGCGCCCTTTTAACCGTCCCGACCGTCCAAGCCAGCCTTCCGGCTGCCAGGAAAAAGAGCGCATGTCCGTCGAACGTGATGTCATGGAATACGACGTGCTGGTGGTGGGAGCCGGCCCTGCCGGGCTGTCCGCCGCCTGCCGTCTGAAGCAGATCGCCGCTGAATCCGGCCAGGAAATCAGTGTCTGCGTCGTCGAGAAAGGCTCGGAAGTCGGTGCGCACATCCTGTCCGGCGCGGTGCTCGAACCGCGTGCGCTGAACGAACTGTTCCCGAACTGGAAGGAACTCGGCGCGCCGCTCAATGCGCCGGTCAAGCGCGACGAGCTGCACTTTTTCTACAGCCCGCAGAAGTCGTTCCGCTTCCTCGACTTCATGATCCCCAAGCCCATGCACAATCACGGGAACTACGTGATCTCGCTGGGCAATCTCTGCCGCTGGCTGGCGACGCAGGCCGAAAGCCTGGGCGTGGAGATCTATCCGGGATTCGCGGCGCAGGAAATCATCATCGAAGGCGACGTCGTGCGCGGCGTGCAGATCGGTGATCTCGGCGTCGGTCACGACGGCCAGCCGAAGGACGGCTACACGCCCGGCATGGAGCTGCGCGCCAAGTACACGCTGTTCTCCGAAGGCTGCCGCGGTCATCTCGGCAAGCGGCTGATCGAGCGCTACAAGCTCGCCGACGGTACCGACCCGCAGCACTATGCGATCGGTCTCAAGGAGCTGTGGGAGGTCGATCCGTCCCGGCACGAGCTGGGTCTCGTCGTGCACGGCGCGGGCTGGCCGCTGTCGGTCACCGGCACCGACAGCACCGGCGGCTCGTTCCTCTATCACCTGGAAAACAACCAGGTCGTCGTCGGCCTGATCGTCGATCTGTCGTACACCAATCCTTATCTGTCGCCGTTCGACGATTTCCAGCGTTTCAAGCATCACCCGGTGATCGCCAAGTATCTGGAAGGCGGCAAGCGCCTTTCGTATGGCGCGCGGGCGATCGTCAAGGGCGGCCTGAACGCGCTGCCGAAGACGGTGTTCCCGGGCGGCGCGCTGATCGGCGACGACGCCGGCTATCTGAATTTCGCCAAGATCAAGGGCAGCCATACGGCGATGAAGTCCGGCATGCTCGCAGCCGAGGCGGTGGCCGAAAAGCTCAAGGCCGGCTCTGAAGGCGGCGATGTGCTGACCGCGCTGCCCGAGAAGTTCAAGGCGAGCTGGTTGTACGACGAACTCGACCGCAGCCGCAGCTTCGGCGCCGCGATCCACAAGTTCGGTGCGCTGATCGGCGGCACGATCAACTGGATCGAGCAGAACATCTTCGGCGGCAAGGCGCCGTGGAGCATCCGCGATCTGAAGCGGGATCACGAGACGCTCAAGCTCGCCCGGGATTCCGAAAAAATCATCTACCCGAAGCCGGACGGCAAGCTGAGCTTCGACAAGCTCTCGTCGGTGTTCCTGTCGAGCACCAATCACGAGGAAGACCAGCCGGTTCATCTGCAACTCAAGGATCCGTCGATCCCGATCGCGAAGAACCTGCCGATGTACGACGAGCCGGCGCAGCGCTATTGCCCGGCCGGCGTCTACGAAGTGGTCGGCGAGGCGGATGCGAAGCGCTTCCAGATCAATGCGCAGAACTGCGTGCACTGCAAGACCTGCGACATCAAGGATCCGGCGCAGAACATCAACTGGGTCGCGCCGGAAGGCGGCGGCGGTCCGAACTACGCCAACATGTGAGCGGCCGGCCGGTCACCGTGGTGGCCGGCAGCGGTTGCGAATTTTTCAGTCGATGTAATCAGGAAAAGAGCGAATGAAAGCCCTAGTCAGCGTCAAGCGCGTGGTGGACTACAACGTCCGCGTCCAGGTGAAGTCGGACGGCTCCGGTGTCGTCACCGACGGCGTCAAGCACTCGATGAATCCGTTCGATGAGATCGCGATGGAAGAAGCGGTGCGCCTGAAGGAAAAAGGCAAGGTCACGGAGATCGTCGCGGTGACGATCGGTGGCGCCAAGAACGAAGAGACGCTGCGCACGGCGCTGGCGTTCGGTGCGGATCGCGCGATCCACATCAAGGAAGAAGGCGAAGTGCAGCCGCTGACGGCGGCCAAGGCGTTCGCCGCGGTGCTGAAGAAGGAAGACGCCAGGCTGTTCATCGCCGGCAAGCAGGCGATCGATGACGACGCCAACCAGACCGGCCAGATGGTCGCGGCGCTGCTCGACATCGCGCAGGCGACGTTCGCGTCGAAGGTCGAAGTCGACGGCGACAAGGCGACGGTGACGCGTGAAGTCGACGCCGGCCTGGAAACGATCGAAGTCGATCTGCCGGCGGTCATCACGACCGACCTGCGCCTCAACGAGCCGCGCTATCTGAAGCTGCCGGACATCATGAAGGCGAAGAAGAAGCCG
>DASSVA010000211.1:0-28524 GCA_035706385.1 Solimonas sp.
CTCGTCCGAGACCGGCATGAACGGCGGCACGACGTGATCGAAGAAGCCGCCCCATTCGTCGTAGTTGATGACCAGCAGCGTCTTGTCCCACAGCGGCGATTTGCGCAGGCTGTCGTAGATCGAATTGACGAATGCCTGGCCGTTGCGCACGTCGGCGAACGGGTGATCGTCGTTGCACAGCGCGTCGAGACCGGCTTCGTAGAAGAACGGATCGACGTAGCTGATCGCCGGCAACAGGCCGGCCGCCGCTTCGAGATGAAACGCCGCGAGCGGCTGCGAGATGCCGAGATACTTCGCGCCCCAGATCGCCGTGTACGGCAGGTTGTTGAAGTAATAGCGCGCGCTGACGCCGGCTTTCGCGGCGCGATCCCAGACCGTCGGCAGCGTCGACGTCGCCGGAATCACGCCGAACAGCCCGCCGGCGTTGTTGCTGCGATCGGTCTGTCCGCAATGGATGTACATGCGGTTGGCCTGCGTCGACGCGAGGATGCCGCTGTGATAGCGGTCGCAGACCGTGTATTCGGCGGCGACGCCTTTGTAGAACGGCACGTCGTCGGCTTCGTAATAGCCGATCGGAAACAGATCGCCGGACGCTTCGTCGTGCAGGAAACCGTCCATCGCGCCGCCGTTCACGCACAGCCGGCCGCTGTCGTAACCGTGCGGCGGATCTTCCATGCCGCAGCCCTGCCAGTCCGGCGTCAGGCGATGCGTGTTCTGCATCACGCCGTCGCGGTCCGGATACTGCAGGCCGGCCTGCCGGCCGTTCGCGCCCGGCACCCAGCCGAGCATGTGATCGAACGAGCGGTTCTCCATCGTCACGACGACGATGTGCTCGATGCCGCTGTCCTCGGGCGCCGGCAATGCCGCCGTCTGTGTCTGCGCATCGCCGTCCACGTCGGCGTTGCTGACGCAGCCGCCGAACAGCGGCACGGTCAGCGCGGCGACGCTGGATTGCAGGAAACGGCGTCGGTCGAGCGGCGGCATGTGGATCCCCCCGGATCACAATGAAGATCCGTAGAGTGCAACACCGCTGCGTGACAGCGCAGCGTCGAACGCGCGACTGGGCTTGACTTACCAGCGCTGCCTTTTTCAGTGCGCGCGCGCCGCCGCGTCGCGCGCGATGCATTCGCTACGGAAACGGACTGGCGATCGGCCGCGGACTCGACGTCGGCGCACCGCAACCGGTACCCTCGATGCGGGGAAAACATGAATCGACACGACACCGACTATCTGATCATCGGCTCCGGCTTCGGCGGCAGCGTGTCGGCGCACCGGCTGACCGAGAAGGGTTACCGCGTCCACGTCGTCGAACAGGGCCGGCGCTGGTCGCCGGGCACGCTGCCGAAGACCAACTGGAAATTCTGGGATTATCTGTGGGCGCCGTTCGCCGGGCTGCGCGGCTTTCTGCGGCTGCGGCTGTTCAGGCACGTGATGATCCTTCACGGCAATGCCGTCGGCGGCGGTTCGATCACCTATGCGCAGACGCTGCTGGTGCCGCCGGAATCGGTGTGGGACGACGGCAACTGGGCCGGACTCGATCGCTGGCAGCAGGTCATGCCGCCGCATTACGCGACCGCGCAGCGCATGCTCGGCGTCACCGTCAACAAGCGGCCGGGTCCGGCCGACGAGAAGCTGCGCGAAATGGCGCGTGCGGCCGGCGTCGAAGACACGTTCTATTACACGAGCGTCGGCGTGTTCTTCGGCCAGGACGGCGATGCGCCGGGCACCGAATATCCCGATCCGTATTTCGGTGGCGAAGGCCCGGCGCGCAAGTCGTGCATCGGCTGCGGTGGCTGCATGGTCGGCTGCCGGCACGGCGCGAAGAACACGCTCGACCAGAACTATCTGTATCTGGCCGAGAAGCGCGGCGCGAAAGTCACGGCCGAGACGCGTGTCGTCGACGTGCGGCCGCTGAACGGCAAGACCGACGGCAGTGACGGTTATGAGGTCATCACCGAGCCGACGTTCGCGCGTTTCTTGCGCAAACGTTCGCGCATCACCGCGAAGAACGTGATCTTCGCCGCCTCGTCGCTCGGCACGCAGGAACTGCTGTTCAAGCTCAAGACCGGCGGCTCGCTGCCGAACATCTCCGACGATCTCGGCAAGCGCGTACGCACGAACGCCGAATCAATCCTCGGCGTGCGCTATCCGGGCTCCAGGGCCGACATGTCGAAAGGCGTCGCGATCGGCTCGGGCATCTACATCGACGAGCACACGCACATCGAAGCGGTGCGCTATCCGGAAGGTTCGAATCTGCTCGCCGGGCTGTTCACGATCCTGACCAACGGCCGCCCCGGTTTCACGCGCGTGTTCACCTGGCTGTTCGCGATGCTCGGCCTGCTGCTGCGTCACCCGCTGCGCGGCCTCCAGGCGATCCTGCCGTACCGCGCGTCGAGCCAGAGCGTGATCTTCCTCGTCATGCAGACGCTCGAAGGCCATTTGAACATGCGCTGGACGCGGCCGTGGTACTGGCCGTTTGCGAAAACCCTGACGACGCACGGCCAGCGCATCCCGACCTTCATCCCCGAAGCCAACGCGTTCACCGAAAAAGCAGCCAAGGCAACCGGCGGCGTCGGCCTGTCGACGATCACCGAAATCCTGTTCAACGTGCCGATGACCGCGCACTGCATGGGCGGCTGCGCGATGGGCGCAACGCCCGAACACGGCGTCATCGACGCGCAGAACCGTGTCTTCAACTACAAGAACCTCTACGTCGTCGACGGCTCGATGCTCGCCGCCAACCTCGGCGTCAATCCCAGTCTCACCATCACCGCGCTCGCAGAACGGGCGATGTCGTTCATTCCCGCGAACGGCGCGGTCGCGTAGACGACGCGCCAATCCCATAAACTATCCGCATGCGCCCGTAGCTCAGCCGGATAGAGCAACGGCCTTCTAAGCCGTGGGTCGCAGGTTCGACTCCTGCCGGGCGCGCCACCTCTTCAAGTCCTTGGTTTTGCTCAGACTCGCTGCTCGCCGAGCAGGATAAAACTGAGCACTCAGCGCGCAGGCCGACGCTGAATGCGGCGGACAAAGGCGCTTTTCTTATCGCCTCAATGCTTGTGACGACATTGAGGCCACTGTGAAAGAGATTACGTGCCGGATCGCTGGTCTTTCGGCCACTTTCCATCCAAATAATCCGTCACGCCACCTTTAAGGTCTTCGGCAAGAGTGAAGGAGAGGCCTTGCGACTGCCATCGGACAATACAGTCGACGACAAATTCGAGCGCGTACTCAGCGTCTTTGTTCGAATACGCTTCTTGCCAACTTTCAAACCAAGGATGGCCTTTGATCAACAAGGTGGTGTGAGGAACGGAGGCGTAAAAATGGTTTAGCCGGGCAAGTGAAACTCCCGAGCCGATAATCGCGGAGAACATCTCTCCTTCTTCGATGCGCTCATGAGTCTTCCGAATAGCTTCTGTCAGTGGACGAGAATCAAAGCCGCTGTGCCGGAGACCGGCCTCCACAAAGAAGGTGGAATTGAAGCTTCCGCGCGGAAGAACCGGATGAAGCATGAATTTCGAGTACAGAAACGCAACGCTTGATGCGCAGACGGATTCGAGGAGGTTTCCGGATCGCAGGTGGCTGTTCGCTTTCTCGGCCAAGGCTTTGAGAGTTTCGTCATTGATGAAGCTGAGCCGACTAATGCCATCGAATGCCGTCCCAAAGTAATCATCGAAGGCTTTGACCAGAAATTGATAGCAGAAAAAGCGGCAGTCGCTGAGGGCGTTTTCATGTGGCTCGACGACATGGTGCTATGCAAGGTTTCTCTGCTGATTGATGTTGCGCAGCTCCTGCCTCAAGGGCAGTCGTTTCTGGGTGGCTTTGAACGGAGGGTGGTTGTCGATATCCGCGAGCATCTGCTCAAAATCGATGTTGAGCGTCTTCTCCCCGCGAATGCTGTGTTCAAGCAATATCGCCTTAAGCGTGATTTCAATCGCGATATGGAAGTTGTGAACTGCCAGCAGGCGACTCAGGCTATCTGTCGAGCGGCACTGCTCTACCGCATTCAGGTAAAACTCTTTGGCGAGCAGCAGTCGCCGAGCGACTGTGGCCGAGTGCGTGATCGTCGTTGATGTGTTCACCGTCTAGGCGTGGCCGGACTCAAAGCTGATTCGCAGATGAGTTCCCGTCGCCCGTGCAAACCGCTCGAGGGTGCGCGTAGATGGCACGGTGCGGCCAGCTTCCATCCGTGCGATGGTGCTTTGCGTAGTTTTCATGCGACGGGCAACTTCTTCCTGTGTCAGCCCCGAACCGACCCGCGCCCGGACGATCGCCAGCGCGAGTGAATATTCTTTGTCTAGAGCATCATAGGCTTCCCGATATTCGGGATCGCGCAGCCATTTGCTGTGCAGGTTTTTTAGCTTGCTCATTTGACCTCCTTGGCTCGTTGTCGGGCGAGTTCCAGTTCATGTTGGGGTGTCTTCTGGGTCTTCTTTACGAAGACCCTCACGATCACGACGCGTTTGCCGCTGGCCGTAACGTAGATCGCCCGTGAAATGCCGTCCTTGCCTCGGATGCGCAGCTCCCAGAGTTTGTCCTCAAGGTGCTTGACCGTATCGGCAGGTAACCCCTGAAACCCCGCCACCTCGATGATCTGGCCGATCCGGATCAGACGCGCACGCATGTCTACCGGGAGTGCCTCGATTTCGGCATCGACTTTGAGGTTTAAGGTTTCGACGCTCCACATGGCTCATGTATAGCAAAAATGCGATGTTTTTCCAAGAAAGGGGATTCGCTCCACCTCTGGGGGAGGGGCGCTTCGCCCATGCCAGGGGCCGATCAAGGTCGTCGCGACGCTGCCGAAGCCGGAGCTATTGGAGTTCAATTGCCGGCAGGTGATTGCACGATTCTTATAACTTTTTGTTTTTGCAAGGAAGTAACCAGCGACCAGCAGTTCTGATTTTCATCCTGCCGGGCGCGCCATCCCACCGTATCGGTCACGTACCCGATCCATCGGCTCGCCGCTCGCGAAGCGCTGGGCGCCGCGCGGCTGTCCGACAATGACAAACCGAAGTACCTAAATGACAAGTACGGGCGCCGGTCCGTCGCGATCATGGCGCGGTTCGCTCACGCAGAGAAACCGGCGCCATGGCTCAAATCCTCGCTCCAATGGATGCGATGTTCCTGCATCTGGAATCACCGGCGATGCCCGCACATGTCGCCGGACTGCAGATCTTCTCGCTGCCGGGCAACGCATCGATCCACTTCATGCGCCGGCTGGTCGACGAGTTCCGCAGCACGCGCGACCTCGCGGCACCGTGGAACCTGAAGCTGAAGCCGTTCGCGGCGAGCGGACTGTTGCCGACGCTCATCGCCGATCGTGATGTCGACATGGAATATCACGTGCGGCACCACGCGCTGCCGCAGCCGGGCGGCGAACGTGAACTCGGCCAGCTCGTCTCGCGCCTCCACAGCCATCGCCTGAACCGTCGCCGACCGCTGTGGGAATGCCATGTCATCGAAGGGCTGGAGAACGGCCGCTTCGCGATCTACACGAAGATCCACCACGCGATCGCCGACGGCGTGACCGCGATGCGCCTGCTGACGCAGTCGCTGTCGCCGCAGGCCAATGCCCGCACGCCGCCGTTCTGGGCGGTCGCGCCGGGCAAGCCTTCGACCGTCGCGGCGCGCAGCGCCGATGCCGGCACGGCGCTGCGCGATCAGCTGCGCGCGATGCCGTCGACGCTGCGGGCGATCGGCAAGCTCGCCATCGCCGCGTTCGGCGGCGAGAACGCGCTGACGCCGCCGTACGCGGCACCGCATTCCGTGCTCAACGGCCCGATCACCGGCGAGCGCCGCTTCGCGACGCATCAATGTGATATCGCGCGTCTGAAGGCCGTCGGACACGCCGCCGATGCGACGATCAACGATGTCGTGCTCGCGCTCTGCGGTTCGGCGCTGCGCCGCTTCCTGAAGGATGCCAACGCGCTGCCGCGGCGATCGCTGATCGCCGGCATTCCGGTCAGCATTCGTCCGGCCAGCGATGTCTCCGGCGGCAACGCCGTGACGATGATGCTGGCGCCGATCGGCACCGACATCGCCGATCCGCGGCTGCAGCTGGAAACCATCCGCAACGCCACCGTTCGCGGCAAGGCGCATCTGCAGGGACTGCCGCGCACGGCGCTCGCGCAGTACAGCAGCATCGTGCTCGCGCCGTTCATCGCGCAATTGATGTCGGGTCTTTCCGGCCGCACGCGTCCGTATTTCAACGTTTCCGTCTCCAACGTTCCTGGCCCCGCGCAGCCGCTCTATCTGCATGGCGCGCGGCTCGAGGCGATGTATCCGGTCTCGAATCCGTTCGACGGCCAGGCGCTGAACATCACGTGCACCAGTTATGCCGGCACGCTGAATTTCGGTTTCACCGGCTGCCGCGATGCGCTGCCGCACATGCAGCGGCTCGCGGTTCACGCCGGCGCAGCGCTCGCCGAACTCGAACGCGCATACGGCCTCGGCGCCGTCGCGGCGGCGCCGGCGAAAGCCGCCCGGAAACGCGCGTAAGGAGAACGCCGACGATGCTCGGACAGATGATGCATCTGCCGCTGAACGTGTCCTCGCTGCTCGTGCACGCCGAGCGCTGCCACGGCGACAGCGAAATCGTCTCGCGCACGGTCGAAGGGCCGATTCACCGCTATCGCTATGCCGACGCGGCGCGCCGCAGCCGGCAGCTCGCCCATGCATTGACGCGGCTCGGTGTGCGCGGCGGCGATCGCGTCGCGACGCTGGCCTGGAACGGCTACCGGCATTTCGAGCTGTACTACGCGATCTCCGGCATCGGCGCGATCACGCATACGGTGAACCCGCGGCTGTTCGCCGAACAGGTCGAATGGATCGTCAATCACGCCGAAGACGGCGTGCTGTTCTTCGACCTGAGTTTCGCGCCGCTGGTCGAGCGCCTGGCGCCGCGCTGCCCGACCGTGCGCCACTGGGTCGCGATGTGCGATCGCGCGCATCTGCCGCAATCCGCGATGGCGGAACTGCTCTGCTACGAAGATCTGCTCGCAGCGGAAAGCGACGATTACGACTGGCCGGTGCTCGACGAAAACAGCGCCGCGACGCTGTGCTACACGTCCGGCACGACCGGCAACCCGAAGGGCGTGCTGTATTCGCATCGCTCGACGCTGATGCACGCGTTCGCCAGCGCGCTGCCGGACCTGATGAACCTGTCGGGCCGCGACGTGATCCTGCCGGTCGTGCCGATGTTTCACGTCAACGCCTGGGGACTGCCGTACGCGGCGCCGATGGTCGGCGCCAAGCTCGTCTTTCCGGGGCCGGCGCTCGATGGCGCCAGCCTGCATGAACTGCTCGAACGCGAACGGGCGACGTTCGCCGCCGGCGTGCCGACGGTATGGCTCGGCCTGCTGCAATACCTGCAGAACACCGGCGCGAAACTCACGACGGTGCAACGGATGATCGTCGGCGGCGCGGCGTGCCCGCCGGCGCTGATGCGCGCGTTCGCCGAACAATACGGCGTGACGCTGCAGCATGCCTGGGGCATGACCGAGCTGTCGCCGCTCGGCACCGTCAACACGCCGAAGGCGAAACATCTCGCGCTCGACGCCGAGACGCGCGCCGCCCTGATGACGCGGCAAGGCCGGCCGCCGTTCGGCATCGATCTGAAAGTCGTCGACGACCGCGGCGGCGAACTGCCGCGCGACGGCAGCACGGCGGGCGACCTGCTCGTCCGCGGTCACTGGGTCGTCGACCGCTATTTCCGTCTCGACGAGTCGCCGCTGCGCGACGGCTGGTTCCCGACCGGCGACGTCGCCCATCTCGACACCGACGGCATGTTGCAGATCACCGATCGCAGCAAGGACGTCATCAAGTCCGGCGGCGAATGGATCAGTTCGATCGAGCTCGAGAGCATCGCGATGGCGCATCCGGCGATCGCCGAAGCGGCGGCGATCGGCGTGAAGCATCCGAAATGGGACGAGCGCCCGATCATCATCGCGACGAAAAAAGCCGATCGCGACGTGACGCGCGCGCAAGTCCTCGCGCTTTACGAAGGCAAGGTCGCGAAGTGGTCGATTCCTGACGACGTCGTGTTCGTCGACGAGCTTCCGCATACCGCCACCGGCAAGCTCAGCAAGCTGATGCTGCGCGAACGCCTGCGCGACTACCGCTTGCCCGAAAACGCCGGCTGAGACCGCGCCGACATGTGCCGCCGCCCGCCTCCATCGCTGCGCATCGAGCCCGCGCACCGCGTCACCGTTCGTCGCGAGCGGTGCGTGGATGCCGGCGCTACCGCTTGAAGGGCCTGGCGATGCGCAACATGAACCGTCACTACATCGACGGACGCTGGCAGGCGGCGCCGGGCACCGCGACGTCGCGCCGGGTGCTCAATCCGGCGACCGAGCAGCCGGTCGCCCGGCTGCGCATGGCCGCGCGCGACGATGTCGAGAACGCGATCGCCGCGGCGCGGCGCGCATTCACCGATTTTGCGCGCACGGACATCCGGCAGCGCGCGGCGCTGCTGCGGCGGATCGCCGACCTCTACGAGCGCCGCCTCGACGAGATCGCACTGGCGATCACCACCGAAACCGGCGCGCCTTATGAGCAGCGGGCCAAGCGGCTCGACGCACCGGCCGGTCTGCGGCACTTCCGCGCCGCCGCCATGCAGATGCCGTGCGAAGCCGATACGCCGTCCGAGGCCGGCCTGCGGCTGCGCGAAGCGGCCGGTGTCTGCGCGCTGATCACGCCGTGGCATGGCGCCGTCGATCACATCGCCGGCCGGCTCGCGCCCGCGCTGCTCGCCGGCTGCACCGTGCTCGTCAAGCCGTCGAATCTCGCGCCGCTGTCGGCGCATCTGCTCGCGGAAATCGTGCACGAAGCCGGCGCTCCGGCCGGCGTGTTCAATCTGATCCACGGCCGTGAAGCGGAAACGAATCGATGGATCGCCACGCACCCGCAGGTCGACATGGTGTCGTTCGCCGGTTCGGCATCGGTCGCGGCAAGCCTCGTCCGCGACAGCGCGGCGGCACCGAAGCAGGTGTCGATCGAGATCTGCCGCCGACCGACCGATCTGCTGCTCGACGGCGCCGCGATCGCACGTGCGGTCGCGCACAGCGTGCGGGCGGCGATGTGCCACGGCGGCACGTGCGCCGATTCGCCGTCCCGCCTGCTCGTTCCGGCGGCCATGCTCGATGAAGCCGCACGGCTTGCGAGCGATGCCGTGACGCGGCTGACGGTCGGCGATCCGCTCGACGCGCGCACGGCGGTCGGCCCGATCGCCGGCGAGGCTCTCCATCGAAAGTGGCAGTCGCTGCTCGCCGCGCGCATCGACGCCGGCGCGGCGCTGCTGGCCGGCGGCCCCGGCCGGCCGCGCGATCTGATCCAGGGTTATTACGCCAGACCGACGGTGTTCGCCGCCGCAAGCGACGAGACGCGCTTCACACGCGACGACGACTTCGGCCCGATGCTGACGCTCGTCCCGTATCGCGACGAACGCGAAGCGATCGCGCTCGTCGACCACGCGCGCGCGGCGACCGCGCGGATCTGGAGCGGCGACCCGCAGCGGGCCGGCGCGCTCGCGCGTCGGCTGCGGGCCGGCAGCGTCCGCCTCAACGACGCCGGCGTCGATGCGACGACGTCGCGATCGGCGCGCGCTGCGCGGATCGGATACCGGCACGACGACGCGCCGGACGATTTCACCAAGCCCAGGACCATCACCGGCGCCGCCGGCGGACGAACCTCACATTCTTCAACGAGGAGTTAGAGATGAACTACGAAAACATCAACACCGGCTGCATCGATGTCGAGTCGCTGCCCTGGGTGCCGTTCACGCCTTACAGCCCGGACGTGATGTTGAAATACATCAAGCTCGATCCGGTGCGCGGCGAGATGATCGTCCTGCTCAAGGCGCCCGGCGACATGCAGATGCCGCGCCACCACCATACCGGCACCGTGATCGTCTACACGATCTCCGGAAAGTGGAAGTACGTCGAACACGACTGGGTCGCCGGGCCCGGCAGCGTGGTGTTCGAGACCGCTTCGACCGAACACACGCCGCAGGCGCTCGCCGATGGCGGCGAAGTGCTCGTGCTGAACATCATCGTCGGCGAGCTGGTCTATCTCGATGCCGACGACAAGGTGATCGCGATCGAGAACTGGAAGACCGGTATGCAGCGCTATCTCGATCACTGCAAGGCGCACGGCATCGAAGCGCAGGACATCACCTCGTTCAACGCCTGACGCGGATGTGAGGCGCGGCGGCGGCGGCCGCCGCGCCTAGCGCGCCGCCTCGCGCGCCAGATACTCGGTGGGACTCATGCCGCTGTCGCGCTTGAACGCGCGCGTGAAATTGGCGACGTCGCGATAGCCGAGCTGCAGCGCGACCTGCGTGACGCTGAGGCGCTGGCGTCCGAGCAGATCGAACGCGCGCTCCATGCGCACGCGCTTCAGCATCTCCTGGAACTGCTGGCCTTCCTTGCGCAGGCGGCGGTCGAGCGTGCGCGAGGTGATGTGCAGAATGTGCGCCAGCTCCTCGATCGTCGGCATGCCGTCGCGCGCCTCGCGCAGCATCATCAGCACCCAGGCCGCGAGGCCTTCCTCGCGCCCGACGCGTTCGAGCAATGCCTCGCAACGCGCTTCCGCCATTTCGAGCGCCGCGCGATCGGACATCGCCGGCGTGCGGTCCATCAGCTCGGCATCGAGGACGACGCGAATGCCGGGCGTCGGCTGCGCTTCGAAATGCCAGCGCGCCGGCGCCGTCTCGCGATAGCGCTGGTGATAGGCCGGCTGCGGCAACGAGATGTAATAGTCGTAGGGCGGCACCGTACCGCCGAGCAGCACCCGCACCTGATCGTGCACCGACACGGCGATGCCTTCGAGGTGGAAGCGCAGCGTCTCCGGCTTCATCGGCATGACCGGATTGAACTCCAGCTCGCCGACGCGTGCATCGCGGCGATAACGCATGCGGAACGTCGGCGTCATCAACCGGTAGAAACGCACCGCAAGCCGCACCGCGTAATCGAGCGACGGACTGCTGAGCAGCGCGTAGCCGAGGATGTCGTGCGAACCGACCTTGATCAGCCGGCCCCAGTCGAAGCCCAGATCGGGACGTCCGGTCGCTTCGAAGCTCTGTGCGATCAGTGCGTCGACCTGATCGAGACGCAGCAGCGCTTCCGGCCCGGACAGTTCCGAAGGGCTGATCCGCGCGGCACGCAGCAGCGCATCGACGTTGACCCCGATCGTTTTCAGCCACGCGCAGTACTGCGCGTAATAGCGCGCCGGCAAGGTCGGCTTGTCCGAATTCTTCATCAGTGACTCCAGCGCCCTATCCGGATGACGTGACGCGCTACAGAAGCTTCTGCCGCCGCGCGATCGCGACTGCCTCGGATCGGTTGGCCGCGCCGAGCTTGCCCATGATGTTGCGCACATGCGACTTCACCGTCGGCAGCGACAGTGACAGCTTCTGCGTGATCGCCTGATTGGACAGGCCTTCGGCCAGCAGTGCGAGAATCTCGAACTCGCGACGCGACAGACGCGGCTCATCATCCGCCGGCGCCGACGCCATCGGGCTGGCGGCGTCCATCTCGCCCAGCAGCCGGTCGATGAAGCCCGATGACGATTCCGGCACGTCGCGCGTCGCACGCAGCTCTCGCAACAGCAGCGCGAGGGCACAGCCTTCGTCGACAAACACGCGCACGAAACCTTCGCGGACACCGGCTTCGACGCAGCCGGCGAGCGTATGCATCGCTTCCGTGGACTGACGGGCACGCTTTTGCATCAATGCCAGCAGCACGCCGAGCTTCAGCGCGTGGCGTCTGCGGCCCAGTGTCTCGGCCGCGCGGCACTCGGCATCGAGCAAGGTAACGCCCTCGCGCGGCTTGTTCTGCGCGGCGAGCAGTCGTGCACGCAGCGTCACGTCGCTCTCGTCCCACAGCGTCGCATACGACGCGCCGGTTTCAGCCATCTGCAAGTACCGGGTGGCCGACAACGCGTCGTCCTGCAGCAACGCCAGTCGTGCCTGCTCCGCCCACGCCGCGCCGATCACGCGCGGCAGATCGCGCTCGTAGCCGATCTGCTTCAATTCGTTGAGCAGGCGGCAGGCCTCGGCATAGCCACTGTTCGAGTAGGTGATGCGCGCATGGATCGTGTGTGCCATCAGCAGCATGTCCGGAATACCCATGTGCGTGATGGTGGTCAGATACCGATCCAGCAAGCCGCCCGCCGCATCGAGCTGGCCTGATTCGTACAGCGCCGCGGCGAGACACGCCGAGGCCATCGCCGCCGGTGCGCTGTTCACGGTGGATTGCGTCGTGGCCAGCGACAAAGCGGCCGTGAATATCGCCGTGGCACTGTGCAGGCGGCCTTGCGCCAGCTCGCCGAGACCGAAGATGCATTCGGCGTACACCGCGCCGTAATTCGATACCCCGCTGGCGAGCGCCCGCGTCGCCGCCTCGAGCTCTTCGACTTCGCGATAACGATGCATCTTCAGCAGGCACAGGCCGCGCGCGTTCATCATCGCATGGCGCGGCAGCGCCAGATCCGGCGGCAACCATTGCAGCGCGGCGTCGGCGGCGTGCAAGGCTTGCGGATAACGGTCCTGCAACAAGTGCTGCAGGACGATCGCGAACTGCAGCGCGCCGCGGGTTTCGTCGTCCAGCGTTTCGGTCACGGCGGGCACATTGAGCGTCTCGATCAACGGCTTGACCTTGCGATGCTGAAACGTGCCGGTCAGCGCAACGGCGTACCAGATCTTCAGGCGCGGATACTGGCCCAGCACCTCGGGCGGCAGGCGCTCGGCCCAGCCGATCACCGTGACGAGCCGTCCGTCGGCAATCGCCGCGAGTCCATGATCTTCGGCGAGCTGCGCCGCGAACGCCGCATCGCCACCGAGCAGCGCATGATCCACGGCAGCGTCGGCGTTGCCATGCCGCAGGAACCATTCGGCCGCGCGGCGGTGCAGCGATTCGACCTGATCCGGGCAACGATGTCGCAGTTCCTGTTGCAGAAACTGCGCGAACAGCTTGTGATAGCGAAACCACTGGCCGGCGCCGTCGAGCGGAAACAGCAACAGGTTGTCGTGCTGGATGCGACGCAGCAGCGTGCCACTGTCGGCAATGTCGCAAACGGCATCGCACAAGGCCGGATTCAATGCGTCGAGAATGCTGGACTTGAGCAGCAGTTCGGCGATCTCCGGCGGCTGCCGCGCCAGCACTTCCTCAGTGAGGTAGCGCGCAAGTTCCGTCAGGGAGGCGCCGAAACCATCGACGAAGTCCTCGACGTCCCGGCGTTTTTGCAGCGCCAGCGCCGCAAGCTGAAGCGCGGCCGCCCAGCCTTCGGTGCGCTGTTGCAGCTTGGCGATCAGTTCGGGCTTGAATGACTCGCCGAGAATGTTGGACAGCATCACCTTCGTTTCGTCGACCGACAGGCGCAGCTGGTCGGCGTTGACGTCGAGTACCTGGCCCGCGGCGCGCAGCCGTGCGACCGGCAGATCGGTGTCGTGACGGCAGGCAATCGCCAGGGCGCAGCGCGCTGACGCCAGCCGGCGCAGAAAGTCGCGCACCAGGCCGAGCACGATCTCGCTGCGGATCACTTCGAAGTCGTCGAGAAAGATCGTCAGGTGCCGGCCATCGGCGGTCAGCGCGGCGATGCGTGCGAGCGCGGTTTCCAGCGTGTCGGCCTCGCTCGGGCGAGCCAGATCCGCTTCATACGTCGGCGTATCCACCTGCCCGAGCGCGGCGATCAGCCCGGCCAGAAAGCGGCGCGGGTCATTGTCGCCGGCATCCAGACTGAGCCAGGCCACACGCTCGCCGGCGTCAGTGCGCGATGCGTACAAGGCGCGCAACAGCGACGTCTTGCCGAAACCGGCCGGCGCCTGCACCAGCACGAGATGAACGTCCGCCACACGCTGCGCAATGTCCGCCAGGACTTGCCGTTCGACGACCGCGAAGGTGGCCTGCGGCGGCACCAGCTTGTGCTGCGGCGTGCCTGACGGCTGTCCGCTCAAGTCTTGTCTCCCCCTTTTTGCGTCGACATGCCAGACGGACGCGCGACGCCGGAAAAATCATACCTGCGAATGATGCCGCGATCCGGCCCACCCTCCTACCTTGCGCATGACCCTGCGGCAGCCGACGGCTTCCGCCCTGATCCGCAACACAGAGGAGAAATCGAAATGGCCAAACACCCCGTCGTCGTCTATGGCGCCAGCGGCTATACCGGCATGCTGACCATGGACTGGTTGATCGATCAGCAGATTCCATTCACTGCCGTCGCCCGCAACGCCGCCCGCGTCAAGGAGATGATGGCACAGCGTGTCGTCCGTCTCGAATCGGCGAGCTACGAGATCATCGAAACCGGGCACACGGTCGAAGCGCTGACCAAAGCGTTCAAGGGTGCCAAGGTCGTCTGCAATACGGTCGGCCCCTTCGTCAACTTCGGTCCGGTGGCGGTCGAGGCCGCGCTCGAAGCCGGCTGTCATCACCTCGACACCACGGGCGAGCAGAGCTACATGCGGGAAATTCGCGCACGCTTCGGTGAGTCCTATCGCCAGGCCGGGCTGCTGCTGTCGCCGTCGACTTCGTACATGTACACCTTTGCCGAGATCGCGGCGGAGCTGGCGCTGGAGACGCACGGCGTCGATGCGCTCGAGACCGCGACGATCGGCCGCGGACCGCGCAATGCCGGCGCCGGCGTCACGGTGGGCTCGACCGCCTCGATCTTCGAGCTGGCGCGGGCCGAGCAATGCTATCTGTGGGAAAACCAGCTGGTGCCGCATCCGGTCACCGCGTCGTTCAATGTGGTGACGCCGGAGTTCATGCAGCCGGTGTTCTCGCTGCCCTGGGGTGGCACCTCGCTGCCGATCTTCTATGAAACCGATCCGCGCGTGCGTTCCTGCGTGTCCAGCGTCGGCTTCTACGACAACAACGTCATGCAGATGGTGCACGGCTTCTGCCAGAAGTGGGACGCCGAGTACAAGCATCTACCGAAAGAGCATCAGGACGCGATCATCAAGGGCGCCGTCGACAGCACGACGCCGTCGATGCCGCCACGCGAGCGCACGTCGATCCAGCGCAGCGTCGATTTCGCGATCGGCCGCGGCCAGCTCGCGTCGGTGCGCGCCACCGTCACCGGCATCACACCGTACATCTCCACCGGCGCCCTGCAGGTGGCCGCCGCCATCAAGCTGCTCGATGGTGAAACCGCGAAAGTCGGCTTCGCTTCGGCCTGCAAGGCAATGGGCCACCGCTACCTGCTCGGCTTCCTCGAACAGCGCGGCCTGGCGCGCGCCAGCGTGCAAGCACTCTAAGCGCGCGATCCGACGAGAACGGCAATGGCGATCATCGACTTTTTCGACCGCGGCTGGCGCATCAATCCCAAAGGCACGGCCTATATCCAGGACGAGCGGCAGTACAGCTTCGAGGAGGTCGGCGCGCTGTCGTGCCGGATCGCCAATGCACTGCTTGCCGCCGGCTACGCCACGGAAACCAAGGGCGCGGTGTGGGCGGCGAATGATGTCCGCGCATGGACCTGCACGCTCGGCCTGTGGCGCGCCAACCTGTGCTGGCTGCCGATCGGCGCCAAGAATTCGGCCGAGGAAAACCACTATCTGCTCGATACGTTCGATTGCGAAATCCTGTTCTTCCAGCAAGCCTTTGCCGCGACGATTACCGAGTTGCAGTCGCGGCTGCCGAAAGTGCGTCAGTGGATCTGCATCGACGGTGAAGCGCCGGGCGTGAGCGGCGCGGTCACGCTGGCGGACTGGACACAGTCGCAGCCGGCCAGCAAACCCAATGTCGCCGTCGACGGCAACGACGTCATCATGCTGTCCGGCACCGGCGGGACCACCGGCAAACCCAAGGGCGTGATGAACACGCACCGCTCGACGCAGACTTTCTGCGCGCACTTCATGATGTCGTGTCACTACCGGGCTGATGAGAAAATCGTCAATCTCGCGGCCGCGCCGATGACGCATACCGCCGGTTTGCTGTCGTTGCCATGCACCGCGCGCGGCGGCACCGTGGTGGTGGTCACCAAGCCCGATCCTGCGGTGCTGCTGGCGGCGATCCCAAAATACCAGGTCACCGAATTCTTCCTGCCACCGACGGTGATCTACCGCCTGCTCGACATTCCGGAACTCGACAAGAAGGTCGATTTTTCTTCGTTGAAGTACTTGCTGTACGGCGCGGCGCCGATGTCGGTCGACAAACTCAGGCAGGCGATCGAGACGATCGGTCCGGTGCTGATGGGCGGTTACGGCCAGACCGAATGTCCGGCCTCGATCGCCTATCTGCCGCCGGACGAGCACTTTGTCGACGGCAGGATCGCCGCCGACACGCGCCTGTCGTCGGTCGGCCGACCGAATCCGCTGGTCAACGTGGAAATCATGGACGACGCCGGCGCGATCCTGGCACGCGGTGAGAGCGGCGAAATCTGCGTGCGCGGCGATCTTGTCATGAAGGGTTACTACAAGGCACCGGACAAGACCGCGGAAACCATCATCGACGGCTGGCTGCATACCGGCGATATCGGTCACATCGACGCCGACGGTTACCTGCACATCACCGACCGCAAGAAGGACATGATCATCAGCGGCGGTTTCAACGTCTATCCGAGCGAAGTCGAGCAGGTGATCTGGGGCCATCCGGCGGTGCAGGACTGCGCCGTGATCGGCGTGCCCGACGCCGACTGGGGCGAAGCGGTCAAGGCCGTCGTCGAGCTCAATCAGGGACAGAGCGCCAGCGCCGAGGAACTGATCGCGTTGTGCAAGACCAGGCTCGGCTCGGTCAAGGCGCCGAAGTCGGTCGACTTCGTCGATGCGCTGCCGCGCAGCGCGGTCGGCAAGGTGCTGAAGAAAGACCTGCGCGACCAGTACTGGACGACATCGGATCGCAAGATCTGATCGGCAATCGACCACGGCTGAAATCTAATGCGCGAGCGACTCGATTCGGCAGCCGCGGCACCGGCTGGCCCGGGCGGCCAAGCGCCACGCCCCGAACCGTTCTGCACGTCGGTGGGCTGGCTGTACCGCAAGGGGCTCGGCCCTTTTGCGAACTGACGCCCAGGACCATCAAAACGCCCATCATGGAACTGCATACGGAACCTGCGTCGCAGGCTGATCATGTTTCCCGGCATCGCTCCAGCCTCAGCGCCGCGGTACTGCAGTTGCTGCTGTGGCTGGTCGTCCGGCCCGTCCTGCGCCTGACGCGCGATCTCGCCGCAAGCCGACGCGCGATGGAACGGCTGGACTGGCGCGCACCGTTTCGCGACGGCGCGCCGATCGAACGAATCGCCGGCGTGCCGGTGCGCATCGTCGACCATGCGGACGCGCAGCGCGTCGTGCTGTACCTGCATGGCGGCGGCTTCTTCATGAAGCCGATGGGTGCGCACCTCGCCTTGCTCGAACGTCTTTGCACCGAGCTGCGCGCATCCGGCGTGCTGCCCGATTACCGGCTGATGCCTGAGCACCCGTACCCGCACGGACTGGACGACTGCACGCGAGTGTACGAACTGTTGATCGAGCATGGCGTACCGGCGCATTCGATCATCATCGCCGGCGAATCGGCCGGCGGCACACTGACACTGGCGCTGCTGCTGCGCCTGCGCGAGCGCGGCCTGCCGCTACCGGCTTGCGCAGTGCTGATTTCACCCGGTACCGACATGGCCGGCATCGGCGTGCATGCGTCCTACCGCGAGAATCAGGCGCGCGACGCGCTGGTGCCGCCCGGCACCTTGCCGCGCATCGTCGCCGCCTACGCCGGTGAACACGCGCTGACGACGCCGGAACTGTCGCCGCTGCACGGCGACTACGCCGGCCTGCCGCCACTGCACTTCGTTGCCAGTCGCGACGAAGTGCTGCGCGACGACAGCGTGCTCGCCGCCGCCAAGGCGCGTGAGGCTGACGTTGCCGTCGAGCTGCGGCTGTGGCACGGGATGATGCACGCCTTTGTGCTGTTCCACCGCTTGCCGGAAGCACAGCAGGCGCGCGCGGACATCGTGCGCTTCATCGACACGCACAGCGTACGCGCCGCGATGATTCCGCTGCTGCCCCCGACCTCTGTCCACTCGATCTCGCCATGAAGCAGCTCAGCGGCCTCGACGCCATGTTTCTCTACTGGGAAACCGAAGGTGCGGCCATGCATACCGCCATGGTCAGCGTCTACGATCCCGGCACCGCGCCGCGCGGCAAGGTCGATTTCGCGACCGTACGCACCCATGTGCGGCGCAGCCTGCCGCTGTCGGACGTGTTCCGCCAGAAGCTCGCGCCGGTGCCGTTCAATCTCGATCATCCGTACTGGATTCGCGATGCCGGCTTCGATCTCGATCGGCACATCCACCGCGTCAATCTGAGCGATCGCAGCTGGAACGGCTTCTGCAAGCTGGTCGCCGAACTGCACGCGCGGCCGCTCGACCGCAGCCGGCCGCTGTGGGAGATGATCTACATCGACGGTCTCGAAGGTGTGCGCGACTTTCCCGCCGGCAGCTTCGCGCTGATGACCAAGATCCACCACGCGGCGATCGACGGCGCCACCGGCGCCGAGCTGACCGCCGGTCTGCACGACCTCGCGCCGGATGCGAAGCGCAAGCCGCTGAGGGACACGTTCACCGGCGAGGCGCCGCCGTCGACCGCGCAGCTGCTGCTGTCCGCGACGCGCAACAATCTGCGTGCGCCGGCCCGTGTTGCCGCGCCGCTGCGCCGCATGCTGCCCGGCATCGCGCGCAAGCTGCGCCAGCCGCGCACCGATCTGGATATGCCGCAGCGCCGCGGACCGGCGACGCGCTTCAACCGGCGCGTCGGCACGCAGCGCATCTACGATGCGCGCGAGTACGCGCTGAAGGATCTGAGCGCGATGCGCAAGGCGGTACCGGGCGCCACCGTCAACGACGTGATCCTGGCGCTGTGCAGCGGTGCGATCCATCACTACCTGAAGGCCAGACGCGAGCTGCCGCCGGAATCGCTGCTGGTCATGGCACCGATCAACACGCGCAGCGAGAGCGAACGAAGCGCAGCCGGCGGCAACCAGGTGTCATTGATGACGCTGCCGCTGTGTACCGACATCGCCGATCCCCTGCAGCGACTCCGCCGGATCGCGCAGCACACGGCGCAAGCCAAGCAAACCGTCAACAGCATCGGCGCGCGCGAGATCACCGATCTCAACAAGTCGACGCCGGCGGCGACGATGGCACTGGCGTTTCGTCTGGTCACCGGCGCCAACCTGCTGGGCAGCCTGCGTGCCTTCAACACCGTGGTCTCCAACGTACCGGGGCCGCAGGTGCCGATCTACCTGTGCGGTGCGCGCCTGCTGTCGTGGTCGGGTCTGGGCCCGTGCTCGCACGGCCTCGGTCTCGGCTTTCCGGTACTGAGTTACGACGGCAAGGTCAATTTCGCGTTCAACGGCTGCGCCAGGGCGGTGCCCGATGTCGATTTCGCGGTCGAGTGTCTGGAGCGCGCCTTCACGGAGCTGAAAGACGCGGCGGCGCACGTCCTGTCATCCAACGGAGAGGCGCATGTTTGAGGGAAAAGTTGCCGTTGTCACCGGCGCGGGATCGGGCATCGGGCGCGCGCTGGCGCAACAGCTTGCCGCAGACGGTGCACGCCTGGCCCTGTCCGACATCAACGAGACGGGCCTCGAACAGACCCTTGCAACACTGCCGGCTGACTGCGAGGCGCGGGGCTATCTGCTGGACGTCTCCTCGCGCGAGGCGTTCTTCGCGCACGCCGACGACGTGCTGCGCGACTTCGGTACGGCTCACTACGTCTTCAACAATGCCGGCGCGACGATGGTCGGCACCCTCGTGAATCTCAGTATTGAAGAGCTGGAATGGCAGCTCGGCATCAATCTCTGGGGCGTGATCTACGGTACCAAAGCCTTTCTGCCGGCGATGCTCAAACAGCGGGATGGCTGCATCGTCAATCTCTCCAGCGTGTTCGGACTGGTGTCGTTCCCGACGCAGGGCGCCTACAACATCTCCAAGTTCGGCGTGCGCGGTCTGACCGAGTGCTTGTGGCAGGAACTGGAAGGCACGGGCGTGCGCGCCGTCTGCGTGCATCCGGGCGGCATCAGGACCAACATCGAAAAGGCCGGCCGTCGCTGCGCCGCCGCCGGCGCAGAAGAAGACAAGTTCACCGGCCTGGCCGACAAGATGCTGCGGACTTCGCCGGAGCGCTGCGCGGCGGACATCATCAAGGGCCTGCGCCGGGGGCGCACGCGCATTCTCACCGGTCACTTGTCGTCGAGGATCCACTGGCTGGCACGACTGTTCCCGAATTTCTATCCGCGTCTGATGAAGCTGATGGCATAGCACGACGCAGCGATCCGGATTCGCCGCCGCACTGTCAGATACAGCGGCGCTGCGCGGGACGGGCGCTGCGCCCGGCCCGGTTCCCCGCAGCATTTTGGAGGGAGGATGAAATGGTCGATTGCGCTGACAACAGAAGGTCTGGCAAGCCGCTGGCCGTGCTCATCTCGGCGCTGCTCATGACGGCTTGTGGCGCCAGCAGCACGCCAAGCGCTCCAGGTGCCGAGACGGGCGACGCCGCCGCCGGAAGTATCCAGTTTGCCGTACCCCGGAACTATCCCGGCGCCTTGCTGACGTCGCTTGGTTCGGCGAGCAATATCGATACGGCCGACTTCGACCGCGATGGCTATCCGGATTTCGTCATCGGCAATACCGGTGGCGGCCCGGTGCTGCTGCGAGGCGGTCCGGATGGCGCGTTCGGTCCGCCGAGCGTGATCCCGGCTTATCTGGACACCGACTCGTTCGTTGTCCGGGTGGCCGACTTCAACGGCGACGGTCTCGCGGATATCGCTGCGGGTTCCAATCTGACGTCCCGCCTCACCGTGCTGCTCGGCGATGGCCACGGTGATTTCGCCGTCAGCGGGCAATACTTTCTCGGGGCACCGCCGACGGATTTGGCGATTGCCGACTTCGACGGTGATGGCGTACCGGACATCATCGCCGGTACTTACGCCGGCTTGTCGCTGACCGTGTTGCCGGGCAATGGCGACGGCACCTTGCGCAGGGCATCGTCCATTCCGGTCGGCGTCAGCACGCTGGTGCTGTATGCCGATGACTTCAACGGCGACGGGATAACCGATCTGGCGTTCACGGACCTCGTCGAACCCACTCACATCAATCTCGCCAATCCGCTGGGCGGCACACTGAACGTCTGGCTCGGCAACGGCGATGCGACGTTTCGTCCGCAGGGCGCCTATACCGTGGGAACGATCGCCGAGGTGATCCAGTACGGCGACATCGACGAGGACGGCATCAAGGATCTGCTCGTCACCAATGCCGTTTCCAATGATGTGTCGATCCTTCACGGGCTCGGAGCCGGTGTTTTCGAACCGGAGCAAAGATTCAGTGTCGGCCCGCCTGTGGGCGGTCTGGAGGGCATGCGACTGGCCGACTTCGATGGAGACGGGCACCTCGATCTGGCGGTCTCGCAAATCACGACCCGGAACGTCAGGGTCTTCAAGGGTGACGGCCGGGGTGATTTTGCGTTCGTCGCCAGATACCCCGTCGCGACGTTCCCGGAACAGTTTCTCGCCGTCGATCTCGATGGCGACCGCTGTCCGGACCTTGCCGTGAACGGCAACCTGCCGGACCTCAGCCTGTCCGATCCCCTCCGCGTCCAGGTTTCGGTGCTCATCAACCAATCGACGGCTTGTCGATAGAAGCCGTCGTTACTTTGCAATTGCAGCGACAAGGAGCTTGCAATGTTTGATCGTCGTGGATTCTGGCTGTCGCAAATGCTGGTGCTGATCCTGCTCTATGCCGCGGCAATTGCCTTCTGCCTCAGCGGACAGGCTGCACATCTGGTCGTGAAGATCGCGGCGGTCCTGCTGGCCGCGCATGTTCTCGAAATTCCCGTCGCGTTCTACGTTCTGCGGGGACGCAATCCGCAAGCGCTGCGCGTGATCGTCGCCACCTTGCTGTTCGGCCTGGTCTGGTGGATTCCCGCCCGGCGCGGCGTGGTTTCCGCCGGCTGAGCGAGCACGGCGCATGGTGCGCGCCGCACGCACCATGCACCGTGCGGCCGCAGGCAGATGCAGGAGTTCTTCCGCCACGGCATGGCGCACGCGTGTTCGGCGCTGCGTGCTCGCGGACAGCTTGTCACTCGGAACAAATCTTTGTGCGGTTCGCACATTGCTGCACTTGTCATCCGGATCGCAGACTGCCTGGAGAAAACGACGTCGCGTCGATCGTGCGCGGCGCATGACGAGGGGGAGTCCGCAATGATCTTCAGCAAGCCGCCACGAATGAGATCGCGCACGATGGCCGCGCTGATCTGCGCGCTGGCAGTGACCGAAGCGAGGGCGCAGGACCAGGCGCCCGCAACGGCAGGCGCGGATGTCGTCAGCGCCGGCGAACCCGCCACGCCGGAGGTTTATCCGCAAACGATCGCCGTGCCGTCCGCGCCGCCAGCCGT
Source organism: Solimonas sp. (assembly GCA_035706385.1). GTDB lineage: Bacteria > Pseudomonadota > Gammaproteobacteria > Nevskiales > Nevskiaceae > Solimonas. The sequence continues at coordinate 22,376 of DASSVA010000211.1, forward strand.
TCCGGCGCCGGCGGATGCACCGGGCGATCCGGCGATGTTGCAGGAAGTGATCGTCACCGCGCAGAAGCGCCCGGAAGACGGACGCAAGGTGCCGATCGCGCTGACGGTGCTGTCCGGCGACGATTTGCGCAATGCCGGCATCACGCGCTTCGACGATGTCGCGCGCCAGATTCCCAATGTGTCGTTCAACTCGGACTTCAACTCCCTGTACATGCGCGGCATCGGCACCGCCGAGCTCAACATCCTGTCCGAGCAGGCCATCTCCTATGTGCTGGACGGCGTGTACGTGTCGCGGCTGGATTACCTGAAGCCGGGCTTCATGGACGTCGATCGCATCGAGGTTCTGAAAGGCCCGCAAGGCACGCTGTACGGCCGCAACGCGACCGCCGGCGTGATGAGCATCACCTACGGCGAGCCGACTCAGGACTGGATGACCCGCGCCTCGTTTTCGCTTGGCGAACGCAATCTGCGCAAGGCCGAAGGCGTTCTGTCCGGACCGATCACCGACGCGCTGTCCTTTCGCGTTGCCGGCAGCCTGCACCGCGAGGACGGCCATACCCTCAATCTCGCCAACGGCCAGACCCTGGGCGACAAGGACACCCGGCAACTGCGCGCCAAGCTGCGCTACGACGTGAACGAGGCGCTGCGGCTGGATCTCAGCTACGAGCAATTCGATTACTTCATCGGCGTCTGGGGCAGCGACGAGACGTTCCAGTACCCGGCCGCGCTGCGGCCGGCGATCACCGCGCTCGATCCACACTTCGAAACCAAACTCGACCGGCGCGGCTCGGCGAACCAGCAGAACGCCTCCGATGGCAATGGCCGCATCGCCTCGCTGAAAGCGACACTGGACCTTTGGGACACCACGTTCACGTCGATCACCGCCTACTCGTCGCTGGACGATCTTCAGGGCGGCGACATCGACGGCAGCGCCGCACCGCTGGCCGAACTCAGTGCGCTCAGCAAGTCCGACGCGCTCAGTCAGGAATTCCGCGTGGTGTCGGCGCCCGGCACTCTGGAGTACGTGGCCGGACTGTTCCTGTACAAATCCCGATTCGATGCCGACCTCGACATTCCGCTGGCCCCCGATCCCGGGCTGGGCACCGTGGCCGGCGCGGCCGGCATCGGCCCCCTGATCCAGATTCTCAATCCCTTGCTCGGCTCGGTGCTCGATCCGGCCACCGCGCTGCTGGGCGCCGGCGACTACGCCGACGACCTCAACGGACTGGCCAGCGTGGACATCAAGGCTCTGGGCGTGTTCGGTCAATTGACCTGGCATCTCACGGACCGGCTCGCCTTGCTGCTGGGCGGCCGCTACTCACGCGACAGCCGCCACGGCACGGTGGTGGAGAGCGACGAAGGCCCGGTGCCGCTGTGGTCGGTGCTGACGCTGGGCGGCTACAGCGCCAACCGGCGGGCCACCGATTCCAACTTTTCACCGAAGGTTTCGCTGACCTGGGATGTGCTCCGCGACATCACCCTGTATGGCACCTACGCCAGGGGATTTCGTGCGGGCAGCTACAACATTGCGGCGTTCAGTCCCGAGGACTTCGAGTTCCGCCCGGAGGCCTCCACGACCTATGAGGCCGGCATCAAGACCGATCTGTTCAAGCACCGACTGCGCTTCAACTTCGGCGGCTTCCACACGATCTACCACGACTACCAGCTCGCCACTTTCAACGGCTTCAGCTACAACATCGCCAATGCCGAAAAGGTGCGAAGCAAGGGTCTGGAAGCGGACCTGAAAGCCATGCTGTTTCCGGGCGTGATCCTGAGCACGGCGGCTGGCTACAACCTCGGCAAGTTCATCAAGTACGACACCGCCGGTTGCCCGACGGTGTTCGTCACCGACCCCGGCGGCATCCCGCCGCAAGGCATCGCCGCCTTGCCGCCCGATCTGACCTGCGATCTGTCCGGGCGGCGTCTGCATCGGGCGCCGCGCTGGACCGGCCACGCCGAACTGAACTTCCTGTTGCCGCTGTTCGATTCCGGGATCGCCCTGACCGCCGGCGGCGGTGCGTCCTACAAGGGATTCGAATACATGGATTCGGATCTCGATCCGGTCGACAGCCAGGACGGATACTGGCTGTACAACGCCCATGTCGGCCTGCTGGGCACCAGCGGCACATGGCGTTTCGTGGTGCAGGGTGCGAATCTCGGCAACAAACTGGTCAAGACCTTCAGTGGCGACATTCCGCTCCAGCCCGGCGCGCACGGGGCGCTGACCAATCCGCCGCGCACCATCACCGCCATGTTGCAGCTGGAATTCTGAAGCGCGACACCGCCTCATACCAACGCACGCGACCATGCACACCGGAGCCACGTATCTGCGCTATCTGGGCAAGCTCTTGCAAGCGCTCGGCGCGCACGCCTCGTGGGCCGCGGACGAGACGGTGCAGGTGCTGGACACACTGCCCACGCGTCCGCTCAGCGAGCAGTGCAGCGCGCTGGCCGAAGTCTTCGCGCGCATCGCCGAACTGCCACAGGCGCGAGATTTCGGCTTCGTGGTGGGGCGCGCGATTCCGATCACCGCGTTCGGGCCGCCGACGCTGGGGCTGGCGGTCGCGCCGACCGCGCGCGAAGCGCTGAAGCTGGTGGCCGACAGCAGCTGGCTGGAACTGCCGCTGCTGCGCTACGAATTCGAGCCGCAAACCAGCGGCGCTGCGTACTTCGCCATCCGCTTTCGCTGCGCGATCGACCACGGCGCGGAAGCGCTGCTGACGTCCGCCGTGGTGACCGCCGTCCAGAAAGAGTTGCAGACGATCACGCGGTGCCGCGCCGTGATCACGCGGGTCGAACTGACCAGCGCATCGCAGGCGTATGCGCCGATGTACGAATCCAGGCTCGGGCTGCCGGTGCAGCTCGGTGCGCCGTTCAATCGCGTGCTGATTCCGCGCGAGGTGCTCGACGCGCACAACCCGCATGCCGACATCGAGACCTATGAGGAAATGGTCCGCAACTGCGCCGCCGCGCTGAAGGAAGCGCGCAACGCGCTGTCGGTGAAGGAACGCGTACTGGAGCAGCTGGCCGCGAACATTGCCGCGCCGCCGTCCATCGCCGAGCTGGCCGCGCAGCTGCGCCTGAGTCCGCGCCAGCTTCGTTTCGCGCTGGGCAAGGAAGGCGTTTCCTACCGCGAACTGGTGCGGCGTGCGCGCATCGAACAGGCCGAGACCCTGCTGCGCGATGCCCGGCTGCCGGTCGCGCATGTGGCCGAGCGCCTCGGCTATGCCGACGTCGCCGCCTTCACCCACAGCTTCCGCAGATGGACCGGCAAAGCGCCTTCACAATTGCGCGAACCGCGGTCCGGGACGCGGTCGTAGCTTCAGGTTCGCGTTGTCCGAATGAGCAAAAACTTGTGCGCTTCGCGCATTCCAGCGGGGTGTTGCCGGCATGAGAATGACGCACTCATCCGGAGGCGCCATGAACGATCCGACCGCCCAGTCACCGCAAGCGACGCTGTCGCAAACCCCGTTCAAGATCACGGTGCGACAGGACCTGAAATGGGACTTCTCGCAGGTGCCGGTGGCGTTTGATGCCAATGGCCTGATCGTCAGCTACATGTGGGCGGGCTTTGTCGTCGGCGGGCCGCCGATCGAGCGCTTCTTCGTCAAGGCGCTGAAGCCGACGGTCGATACCATCAAAGGCGACGCCAAGCTCAAGCAGGACGTCGAGGACATGATCGCCCAGGAGGTCCAGCACGCGGCGGCGCACATGGTCGCGGTCCGGCACCTCGAATCGATCGGCTACGACATCAAGGGCGCGGCGGCGTACATCGACAGGATCTTGCAGGACCTCACCCACGGCCTGAGTCCGATCGACATGCTCGGCGTGGTGGCGGCGGGCGAGCACACGCTCTACTCCATCGCCAAAGCCTACGTCAGCACGAGCGCGCTGCGGCAGGGACTGCATCCGCAGATCGAACGCCTGTTCTCGTATCACCTGCTCGAAGAAGCCGAGCACGGCGCGGTCAGCCACGACCAGTACCGCTACTTCGTCGGCGACAACTACTGGCACCGTCTGCGCATGGCCTGGCGCGCGCGGCACGTGTTCCGCATGCTGTCCGGCGTCGTCGACATTTTCGCCAGGGGTTTCGGCCACCGCTTCACGCTGAAGGACAGACTGAAGCTCCAGGCCTATCTGTGGGTGTATCCGGGCCTGTTCCGCAGGATGCTCGCGCGCATCCTGCATTACGTGTCGCCGACGTATCGGCTGGGGTTCCAGCATGAGGACCTCAACCTGCTGGAGCGCTGGAATCGCGAGCTCTATGCCGGCCAGCAGAAACAGGCCTGAGCGCGCGGCCAGATTCGTCGCCGCAGCTTTTTCGCTGTGGACGGCGACCGCGCTCGCGACCGACTTGGGAGCGACTGCATGGACGCTCACACAGGATCGGGACGGTATTCAAATCTTCACAGCCCGCGTTTCAGGTTCACCGCTGCTGGCGGTCAAAGGGGTCGGCCTGATCAATGCGCCGGCGGACCGCGTCGTCGCGTTGCTGCGTGACGTTCCGGCACGGCCGTCCTGGGACCCGACCTGTGCCTCCGCGTCGGTGCTGCGGACTTTGCCCGATGGCGGGCAGATCATCTACCTGCACAGTCGCCTGCCGTGGCCGGCGAAGGATCGTGACGTCGTGTTTCGCGCGCTTTGGTCGATCAGTCCGGACAGTGGCGTCACAAGCATGCGCGCCGATGTGGCGACCGGCGAACTGCCACCACGCAAGGATCGGCTGAGAATCGTGAGTGGCTACAACACGTGGGTGGTATCGCCGGACGGCCAGGGCCAATCCGAAGTCGCCACGGAAGTGCATCTCGACCCCGGCGGACAATTGCCGAAGTGGTTGCTCAATCATCTCTCCAATGAAGTGCCCTTCGACGTACTGCGGGGGCTGCGCGCGGCAGTGGAGGCCGATGGATCAGCACCAGACGACGCCAGTCCATGAAAAACGGGCCGCGAACGGCAGCAGGCGAAGCATTTCGGAAAAGCGACGGGCACTCAGCTGAACAGGCTTTAACACGCGGACTCCCGCGCAAGGCAATCCGGCTTCGGGAGTTCAGCCGAGGCCATGCTGCCGGCCTCCGGCAGCTTCCCGCACAGCGTTCTGCGACCGCCGCGAAAATTCATACCTAGGACGGATGCCGGCGTTGCAGTCGGCCTCCTATCGTTCCCCGCAAGGACGCAGCGCAGACCGTCGCCGGCGCCGGGCTTGTCGAGGAGAACGAGATGCTGCAGCACAAGACGCAACTGAGCCTGCCGTCGGCGGGACTTTCCGGTTTCGAGCCGCCGATGAGCGCGGAGGAGTCGGCGATCCAGGGTTCGGTGCACCGCTTTGCCAAAGAGGTGCTGCGTCCGCTCGGCGCCGAGCTGGATCGGCTGAGCGCCGAAGAGGTGATCGCGCCCGGCTCGCCGCTCTACGGCGCGTTTGCCGGATTCGCCCAGCTCGGCATCGATCCCTCGCTGCTCGCCGAAATGCCGGCCGAGATGGCGGTGCGCATCGAATCGCTGATCGGCGAGGAGCTGGGCTGGGGCGACGCCGGCCTGGCCGTCTCGCTGGGCGCCGCCGGCTTTGCCGCGCAGGTCGCCGCGTCGATCGGCGATCAGGAACTGATCGATCTCGCCGCCAACCGCATCAGCTGCTGGATCGCCACGCAGCCGGATCGCGGCAGTGACGTGACGATGATGCATCACGGCAACGAGTGGCCGGCCGGCAAGCCCGGCAGCCGCGGCAACCTGCTGGCCAAGGTCGGTGCCGACGAGGTCGTGATCAACGGCCAGTCCTCGGCCTGGGTGTCGAACGGCCCCATCGCACAAGTGGCCGTGGCGTACATGACCGCCGACTACGGTGACGGCTTCGTCGATGCGGACGGCCGCACCAACGGCATCGCGATGCTGCTGCCGCTCGACCTGCCCGGCGTCTCGCGCGGCAAGCCGCTGGACAAGATCGGCCAGCGCTCGCTGCCGCAGGGCGAGATCTATTTCGACAACGTGAAAGTGCCGCGCCGCTTCGCGATCGGCGAGCGCGACGGCTACTACGGCAGCTTCGCCTCGGTCTGGTCCTACGGCGGCACGCACATGGCGCAGGTTTTCACCGGCGTCGCACGCGCGGCCTTCGAGCTGGCGCTGAAGTATTGCCACGAGCGCAAACAAGGCGGCGC
>DASSVA010000212.1:0-4634 GCA_035706385.1 Solimonas sp.
ACCTCGCTGTCGCGGATCGTCAAGCTCGCCGGCATTTCGAAGACCACGCTGTATTCGCGATTCACGTCGAAGGAAGACCTGTTCCGCGCGATCATGCGCGAACAGATCGACCGGCTCGACGCCGGCGCGATGCTCGATTCGGGCGCGAAGCGGCCGGATCTCGAAAAAGGCCTGAAAGCGTATGCGAACCGCATGCTGGAGCTGAGCTTCGAAGGCGATCTGCTGGAGGTCAACCGGCTGATCTCCAGCGAATCGCAGCGCTTTCCCGAACTCGGCGCGGCGGCCGCCGAACGGACCGCGCGCGGCGTCGAGCGCATCGCCCGCTTCATCCGCGAATGCGCCGCGGCGGACGCGGTGCCGTGCAAGGATGCGGACGCGGTCGCCGAAGTGTTCATCCTCATGCTGCGCGGCTGGTACGTGAACGTGATGCTGACCAACCGGCGCTCGTCCGCCAGCGAACGCGAACAGTGGGTCCGTCGCGCGGTGCGCACGCTGCTGTCGGCGCGCGCCGACTGGTAGGCCGCGACACCTGCATTTCCGAAGCACTGAAGCGTCGCACCGCTGACGGCCCGGCCTTGCTTGACCAATAATCGATCCGATCGGTACTATTAATTCATCGAGCGCATCGCCTCGCGCGACGCCGCGAGCGTGGACCACACGAAATCGAGCGCCGCGATGCGCCGGAGGAAGCATCCCATGTCGTTCGACGTCGTGAATCTGAAGGAACGGATCGGCAGCGAGGTCCGCACCGACATCGACACGCTGCTGACCGCGGATACCGCGCACAAGCTGCGCGCGCTGCTCGTCGAGCGCGGCGTGCTGGTGTTCAAATCGCTGAACCTCGGCGACGAGCAGCAGTTGACGCTGACGCGCTTGATGGGCGCGCTGCGCAACGAAGGCGACAACGGCGTGTACAAGGTCACGCTCGACAGGAACGAGAACGCGCGCGCCGATTACCTGAAAGGCTCGTTTCTCTGGCACCTCGACGGCACGCACGACGACGTGCCGGTGTTCGCGTCGCTGCTCAGCGGCCGCCGGCTGTCGAAAACCGGCGGACAGACCGAGTTCGCGAACTCGTATGCGGCATACGAAACGCTGCCGGACGCGATGAAGCGGAAGATCGCCGATCTGAAAGTCGTGCACAGCGTCGAGACCTCGATGCGGCGCGCCGGCGTCGACGCGAGCGACGACAATCTGCGCCACTGGCGGCAGATTCCGGATCGCACGCACCAGCTCGTCTGGTCGCATCGATCGGGACGAAAGTCGCTGGTGATCGGTTGCCACGCATCGCACGTCGCCGGCATGGAACGCGGCGAAGGCGAACGCCTGCTTCAGGAACTGCTCGACTGGACGACGCGGCCGGAACGCGTCTATCGCCACGAGTGGTCGGTCGGCGACATGCTGATCTGGGACAACACCGGCGTGCTGCACCGCGCCGAGCCCTACCCGCTCGACAGCGGCCGCATGATGCATCGCACGACGCTGATCGGCGAAGAAGCGTTCGCGTGATCACCACGGCCCCATCAATGTCGGCGCCATTCGGAAACGCTGTCGTCATCGGCCGCTGGCCGGCCTGACACGATCATCAAGGAGAGCCGGCATGCACAAGCTGCCCGCGAAATGGGATGTGGAAACCGACATCGTATCGGTCGGCTCCGGCGGCGGCGGCCTGACGGCGGCGATCACCGCGAAGGCGCACGGCGTCGACGCGCTGGTGCTCGAACGTTCCGATCAGCTCGGCGGCGTCACCGCGTATTCGATGGGCGAAGTGTGGATTCCCGGCAATCATCTCGCCGCCGCGGCCGGCATCGCGGATTCGACCGACAGCGGCTACCGCTACATCCGCAGCCTGTCGCTCGGTTACGGCGACGACGTGGCGATGCTCAACCAGGCGATCCACGGGCCGGTCGCGCTGCAATATTTCGAGCGGACGATCGGCCTGAAGATGTGCGTGATCCGCCATCTGCCGGACTACTACTTTCCGCAGAATCCGGACGGTCTCGCCGAAGGCCGGTATCTCGAAGTACTGCCGTTCGCGGCCGCGAGTCTCGGCGAATGGCAGGCGAAGACGCGCGTCTCGCCGCATGTGCCGTACGGCCTCACGCACGAGGACATCTTCGCGAACGGCGGTCTCGCCAACATGCGCAACTGGGATTACACGGTGATGGCGGAACGCCTCGCCAACGACCAGCGCTGTGCCGGTCCCGGCCTCGCCGCGGCATTCGTCAAGGGCGCGCTCGATCTCGGCGTCGCGCTCGAAACCGGCGTGCGGGTCGAGGCACTGATCCATGACGGCGCACGCGTCGTCGGCCTGCGCGCGACGCGCAACGGCCGCGACGTTTTCGTGAAAGCGCGGCGCGGCGTCGTCGTCGCGACCAGCAGCTACGAGCGCCATCCGCAGCTCGCGAAAACGCTCGGCCATCAGCTCGATCCGGTGTCGATGGTGATGCCGACGATCGACGGCGCGAGCTTCCGGCTCGCCGCGCAGCTCGGTGCGCGCATCGCCCGCGTGCCGGACGTGACGATGCTCGGTTTCCACGTGCCCGGCGAGGAACAGGAGGACGGCGTGCCGCTGTGGCGCGGCGCGCTGCCGTTTCTCGGCCTGCCGCACACGATCGTCGTCAATCGCGCCGGCCGGCGTTTCTCGAACGAAGGTTTCTACCGTTCGGTGTACAGCGCGCTCGACATCATCGACGGCGGCACGCAGACGCATCCGAACTTTCCGTGCTGGGCGGTGTTCGACGCGCAGGCGCGCGAGAAATATCCGTTCGGTTCATTGATGCCGGGTCAGGCGCTGCCGGACGGATTCGGCGTGAAGGCGGACTCGCTCGCCGAGCTCGCGGCGAAGACCGGCATCGACGCGAACGCGCTCGCCGAAACGGTCGCGCGCTTCAACGGCTATTGCGAACGCGGCGTCGATCCCGAATTCCAGCGCGGCACGCATCCCTGGGGCGTGCTGATGTGCGGCGATCCGCTGCAGAAACCGAACGGCAATCTCGGAGCGCTCGTGAAACCGCCGTTCCACGCGATCGAACTCAAGCGCATGGCCGGCGGCGGCATCGCCGCGACCGGCATCCAGGCCGACGAACACTGCCGCGCGGTCGACTGGCACGATCGACCGATCGACGGCCTGTACGTCGCCGGCAATTCGCTCGCGCGTCTCGACAACGGCGCGCTGATGCAGAGCGGCATCACCAATGCGCGCGGCCTGACGCACGGCTATCTCGCCGGCCGCCACGCCGCCGGCAAACCGAGCGAACTGCTGCGCGCGGAACTCGCGAAGCGCGGCGGAACATCGCGATGATCGAAGCCGAACACACGACCGACATCGCGGTGCCGATCGCCGACGTCTGGGCCTACGTGCAGGACATCGGCAAATGGGCGCTGCTGTTTCCCGGCTGCCGCAGCTGCGAGGCGATCGACGCGAACGATTCGCGCTGGGTCATCAAGGTCGGTGCCGGCGGCCTCGTGAAAACGGTCAACGTGCTCGTCCACGTCGATCGCTGGGCCGGACCGGAACAGGTCGATTTCACGTTCAGGCTCGAAGGCGAGCCGGTCAACGGCAGCGGCCGCTACACCGCGGCGAAGCGCGGCGCGCGCGACACCGCGATCACGATGAAAGTCCGCGTCGAAGGCAGCGGGCCGATGGCGCCGATGTGGGAAGCGGTCAGCAAGCCCTTGCTGCCGCAGATCGCCAAGGCGTTCGCCGGCAAACTGAAAGCCGAACTCGAAGCGACGCCGGCCGCGGCGGCGACGCCATCGTGGTGGATGCGTTTGCGCGACTGGCTGACGAAACTATGGACGGCGCGCGCGCCGCAATCGATACCGCCAACCGGCGGAGGAGCCGACGCCATGAGTGAAACGAACAAACAGACCGTGCTGACGTTCATCGACGCGATGGGACGCAGCGACGGCGCGGCGGCGATTCCGTGCCTCGATCCGGAAGCGTTCACGCTCGCCAAGGGCTTCGGCAAGTTCGCCGGCGTGCGCCGCTACGAGACCATCGTCGGCACCATCGACGCGTTCAAGCTGCTGCTGCCGACCGGCCTGCGGCCGACGATCCAGTCGGTGACCGCCGAAGGCGAGCGCGTCGTCGTCGAGTTCGAGGGCAATGCCGAAACCCGCGACGGCCAGCCGTACTGCAACCAGTACTGCACGGTCTTCACGATGCGCGACGGCCCCATCAGGCAGGTCAACGAATACTTCTGCACGATCCTCGCCGATCGGGTGCTGTGGCCGCTGGTCGAGGAGATGCAGGCGCGGATTCCGGCGAGCTGAGCGTCGCCGGCCGCCGTGCAAGAGGCGGGCGTGCTCAGGCCCGCAGGAGACCTTCGAGCGGACGCCGCTTCGCGCCGTTCGCAAACAGCGCAGCGGCAACGCGCGACGGCTCGAGCGCGAAACAATCCGCCGCGGCACCGGCGATCAGATCGTCGAGCGCGAGCGTCGGTCGCAGATCGCGGCCGTCGAGCAGCGCGGCGGGCGAAAGACCCGGCCAGTCGGCGATGACGCGCCCGCCGCGCACCGCGCCACCGATCAGCATCACCGCCGCAGCGGTACCGTGATCGGTACCGCCGCTGCCGTTGGCCGCGGCCGTGCGGCCGAACTCGGTGGCGACCACCACGACCGTCTGCGAC
>DASSVA010000213.1:0-6733 GCA_035706385.1 Solimonas sp.
GACGGCAGACGGCACCACAGGAAGGATCCGGCCACCTTGAAACGCACCTCGCGCCCGTCCGGCCCTGCGCTGTGGACGCCGCCGAACAGCACGGCGTTGATGGCCGCCTTCTCGAGCGCGTCCCAGTAGCCGGTGATGTTCGGGTGAATGCCGCGCCAGCGGGTCTTGAACTCGTCGGCCTGCTTGTCGCTGACCTTGACGTTGTAGACCTTCGCCATCGCCTGAAACGCGCCGACGCCGCCGCCGAATCCGCAGGCAAGTTCGACGACCTTGCCGATCTGGCGCATGAATTCGTCGACCGTATCGACGGCGACGTCGAACGAACGCGCGTAGGTCAGCTCGTAGATGCCGGGGCCGGTGCCCGCGTCTGCGGCACGGAAGGCGTCGAGTTTCCATGCTTCGCCGGCCAGCCAGGCGAGGACGCGGCCTTCGATGTTGGAGTAGTCGACGGCGATCAGGTCGCAGCCGTCCGCCGCGACGATGAAGCCGCGCACGCAGGCGACGAGCGCATCCAGCGGCGAGCCGTACATCATGGCGATGTAGTCGGCGCCCTTGCCGTCGATCAGCGCGTTGAGCACGGCATCCTGATCGCTCGCCTTCTTCAGCCAGCGCGGCGGCCGCGGCAGGTTGTCGAATTGCGTGTGGCGCCCGCCCCAGCGACCGGTGGTGGCGCTGTGGTACTGCTTGGTGTTGCGCACGCGACCGTCCGCGCCCATGACTTCGATCATGCGATCGATCTTTGCGAGGGAGGACTTGCCGGCCTCCTGGCGCAGCAGCAACGCCTTGCGCACGGCGCCGGGGCGGATGTCGACTTCGCCGTCAAGGCCGACCGGCGTGCGCACGTCGCCCGGCAGATCGCCGTCCAGCAGGTCGATGACGTCAGGCTTGGCGACACCGGCGCACGGTACGCCCTGCAGGCGCACCCAGTCGGCGAGCGCCTTGGTGTTGGTGCAGGCGGGGACGACGCCGCCGGTGACGATGTCCATCTCGCGGTTGAATCGCGTCATCTCGCTGGCGATCACGCGCAACGCGGCGCGAGCGGCCGGCACGTCGATCTGCACGCCGCGGCTGTTGATGCGGCGGTCGATGGTCCACAGATGCTGTTCGGCCGGCGTCAGTTCGAGCAGGCGCTTGTGCAGGGCGCGCTCGACGGCGACGTCCATGCGGCAGTACGCATAGACGCGCTGGTATTTCTCGACGTCGTCGTGAAACTCGGTGCAGCTGCACAGCGATTCGAGCAGCGCGTTCCAGCCTTCGCCGTTGCAGTGCGGGCAGACGCCGATGGCCGGCTCGCCGCGCTTGCGGCGCTTCGGGCGCGGCTTCGCCAGCTGCATCATGATGCGGTGTCCGGCCATGTCTTTCTGCATGTCGATGCCGACGGCCGCCGCTGCGTGTTCCAGCGCGCCAGGCAGCGCCATCGCGTAGCACATCGCCATCGTGCAGCGGACCTGGCCGGCGTCGAGTACCGGCCAGCCGTAGCGCGGTACGCAGATGCTGTTCCAGATCGCCAGCTCGAACGCGGCGTTGTGCGCATAGACGAGTTCGCCGGCGGCGACGTGGCGCATCAGGCGATCCGCGCCAGCCGCGCCGGACGTGCACAGGCGGCGCCCTTCATGCGTCGGCAGGCTGTCCATCAGATGTACGGGATCGTCGTCGAACGCGAACCCCAGGCAGTACGGCTGCGTGGTCGGGTGATTCGCGTAAACGTCGAGCGCCCGCTTTTTGAGATCGACGGCGCTCTGCGTCTCGAAGTCGATGTGCGCAGCGTGAGCAGTCACTGTGTCTGCCCCGCACCCGTGATGCGGCGATGGCGCTCGCCGCGGCCGATCTTGCGCGCCATGTGGCGCGACATGCCGATGCTGTCCGCCAGCGCCAGGCGTTCGCTGCCGCGCGCGTTGTAGACCGCGATGATCTGCGCATCAGAGAATTTCGCGGAACCCGCGGGTCTCCTGCCAACGCGTGGCCTGCACTTCGGTTTCGGGCTCAGCCACTTGGCGGCGCGCCGCAATGCCGCCGTCCAGACGGTCGGGTCTTCGCGCAGGTACTCGAAAGCGCCGGTCGTGTCGACCAGATCCAGAATCTGCGACGTCGGAATGCGCGGTTGCGTATCGAGCGGCGCGACGCCGTCGCGCACCCAGATGGCGAAGTCGTAGCAGGCGAGCCGTTGTGCTGCGCAGCGATCGTGCGTCGGGCACGCATCGCACGGCCGCCCGGCGGGGGTAATCGGCGTCTCCAGTTCGTCGTTTTCGTCGTTCATGTTCGGGTCTGGAAGCGCCGCCGGCGTTGCACCGGCGGCATTATTGTTGTTATTTCAGCAACACTTAGCCCCAGATCGACGCGGCCGAGTTGCCGGCCGCCGCCCCCGTTGCGGGTGCGGCCGACGCCGCGCCTTCCTGCGCCGCAGCGGCCACCGGGGCGAAGCCCGGCTGCACCTGCACGCGCGCGACCAGCGGCTCTCCGTCCAGCACTTTCTGGAAGCCATCGAGGCCGAACTTGACGCCGCGATTGCCCTTTTGGTCGTAGGCGTAGGCGTGAACCTGCGCCCAGCCGTAGCAGCCGGCGTAGATGAGCACCGGGTCGAGGATTTCGCGACCGGCGCCGTCAACGACGAACGGCTTGTGCTGGATATTGGCCTTGACGGTGATGAACTTGGAGCCGGGCTCGTAGCCTTCCTTCTTCTTCTCGCCCTGGTCACGGAACGGGAGCTTGAGTCCGGCAGGCCATTGGGCCTGATCGGCGCCCCACTTCTTCACGAGGGCTTCTTCGGCGATCTTGCGCAGATGCGTGAAGTCGGCGGTCTTGTCGAACAGGAGAACCAGGTTGTACTCGGCCGCTTTGAGGCCGTTCTGCGCGGTAGGTTCCTGGGGCGCGAGCAGGTTGGGATAGGAGATGCGGGCGAGCGGTGTGATGACGCCGTTGGGCGAGACGTAACCGGTCTTGAAGCGAGGGTCTTGGTTCGGGAACATGAGTTTTACTCGTCGGTGGGTTGCGGGATTTCGATACTGCTGAACGCGGACAGGGCTTCGCGCGTGACGGCCTCTCCCCTGTCCTCGATCGGCGCCAGCTTGACGCCGCTCGACTTCTTCTCGACATGCTTGTCGAACTCTGCGCGGTCCGCTTTACGCAGGCCGATCAGTTTTTCCATTTGCGCCGGCGACAGCAGGGCCGGCGGCGTGGGTGCCTCGTGCATCTCGCTCGGCGTCAGGCCGTATTCGAGCTGCAGCATCTGCGCGGCGAGCGCCGGGTTACGCCATTCGCGCTGCGGCCGCTTGGCGACGAGCTTGTGGCCGGGCGAGCCGCGGCCTTGCAGCGCCTCGAAGAACGCGAAGCGCTCGACGCGGTCGATGTATGCCTTCAGCTGCGGCAGGCCGCGCAGTGCGCTGTTGAGCGCTTCCGGGTCGTACTTCGGCACGACGGCGTCGGCGTCCGCGAGCACGACCGGCTGGAACGAACTGGCGGCGATCTCGGCCACTTGCTCGCGCAGTTTCGGGCACGGCTTGCCGGCCGCCGGACAGAACCGGCACCATGCGCCGGCCAGCAAGGGCGCATCCGGGTCTTCGGTGGCCTGCGCCTTGAGCCGCAGATCGCCCGCGAACTCGACGAGGTCCAGCGGCGTTGTGGACCACGGGCGGATTGCGCCGTCTTCGTGACGAGCGCGCGGCTGAGCGATGACGATCTCCACCGTATCGACCTTGGCGCCCGTCTTGAGCAGGGCGCCGACCGCGTAGAACTGCAGCTGCTGGTTGTCTTCCGCCTCGACGGCGATGCCGGCACCATACTTGAGGTCGAACACGACCAGCTTGCGTTCCGACGGCACCCAGACCACGGCGTCGGCCGTGCCGAACATGCCCGGATGAATCGACGACAGGTCGAACTTGCATTCGACGTACAGCAGCGCGCCGGGCTTGCCGGCAACCTGGGTGACGGCGTCGGCGTAGACGCGGACGAAGTCGATCATCTCCTGCGTGATTTCGATCTCGTGGCCGTCCACGGTCTGCTTCGAGCCGACGGCGGGCAGCGCCTGCGTTTCGTCGCCGAGCAGTTCGCGGCGCAGCATGATCTCCGCCACGCCGTGCGCGACGGTGCCTTCGGCGGCATGCACCGACGACTGGTTCGGCATGCCCTCCGATTCGCGCACGCTACCGGGGCATTTGCCCCAGCGGTAGAGCGACGACGCGCCGATCCGGCTGTGAGCGCGATTGGTCACGCGGCGAGGCTCTGGGGATAGCACGGCGGGACGGCGGCATCGTAGGTGGCGCCGCCAACGCCGGCCGTGCGCAGCCGATGCTCGAGACTTTCCAGCAGCGTTGCCTCGTGCCGATTGAGGCCCAGGCCGGCCAGGTCGTCGTCGCTGAACCGGCTGACGAGGCGCAGCGCGGCGTGCGCTTCCTCGGCCGGGATGGCGACCGGCGTCACGCAGCACCTGCCTGTGCTTGCGCCAGCTTGGCCTTGGCGCTTGCGCAAATCTCGCCGTACTTGTCGGCCGGAATGTCGCTGATCTTCGCGAAACCGTGACCGCCAAGCAGCGCAATGGCCGTCTGCATGTCCGTGGCGTTGATGAGCGCGTTGAGCGCGTCGCGCATTTCCTCGACGGTGGCCGTCGCCGCGGGTGCGGACGACTGTACCGGTTGCGCTGCCGGTTGGGCCGGAGCGGTCTGCGCAGGAGCGGCCGGCTGGGCGGCGACAGGCTGTGCCGGTTGCGCTGCCGGTTCGGCTTTCTTGCGGCCGCGCGATTTCGGCGCCTCGGCCGGCGCGCCGGAGCCGATGGCGGCCGACGCCTGTACGACCGCTGCGGGCGACGGCGGCGCAACCAGCGACGGTGCGGCGGCAGGCTGATCGCCGGCCATCGACATGAAGCAGGCGCCGAGCGCGCGAAGCACGTCGGGAGACTCGGTGCCGTCCAGGGTGATATTGAGATTCATGGGTTCCTCGCTTTGCTACTGGTGTGGGCCATCCTACAACGCTGTTGCTGATCTGTCTACAGTCTCAGTCGATTATTTCGGCGATTCGATTTTGCTTGCCCTCCTGCGCGCGCATGACACGCTCGTCGACGCTGTCGGCTATCGCGGCGTAGCGCACGCGAGTAGGCCGCCGCTTGAACTGCGAAACGATCCGCATCGCGGCCTGCTGGTTGTTGGCGGGCGTCCAGTCCCACTCCGCGAACAGGGCGTCATCGGCTTCGGACAGGTCGATCGCCGTGCCGGCCGTGATGATCTGCAGTACCAGCACCCGGCAGATGCCGAGCCGGAATGCGGCCTGCGCGTCTTCGCGCGCGGCGGGCGACGTGCGGCCGTCCACGACGCGGGCGCCGAAGCGGTCCAGCGCCAGGCGCAGCGCGGCCAGCACGTCGGTGTGCCAGCCGAAGATGACGACGCAGGACATGCCGGCATCGAGTTCCGTGCCGACAAGCTCCGCCAGCGGCTGCACTTTCTGCAGGCCGACGAGACGCCGGTAATGGCGAGCCTCGTCGGGGTCCAGAGATTCCAACTGGCCCTGTGCCGCGTCGAGCGCGTCGGCGAGGCGCGATTCTTCTTCGCGAGCGCGCGCCATGAACTCGGAGTCCTGGTAGGCGTCGCTGATCGGGCCGGGCTCGACGACGAGGCTGCTGACGCGCTGCGCCGGCATCTCCGGCGCCACTTCGGCCAATGTACGGCGCAGGCAGTGCGGCGCCATCAGCGCGCGCAGTTCATCGGCGTTGCGATTGCCGGTGATGCGCACGCCGAACGTCGGGTGCTCCCAGTATTCGACGTAGCGCTTCATGAACTGCCAGTACGTCATGTCCGTGATTCCGAATTGCGACAGCGCCGGCCAGAGTTCGCCAGCGTCGTTCGGCGCGGGCGTGCCGGACAGCGCCCAGACGTAGGGCGCCGGCGCCATCAGCGCGTAGGCGTGCTCGGCGCGGCGCGTGGCGAGGTTCTTCAGCAAATGGAACTCGTCGGCGATGACGACGTCCCAGCGCATCGCGCTCAGCTTTGCGAACACGCGCGGGTTGTGAACGTTGTCGTAACTGCAGACCGTCAGATAGGGATCTGGCGCGTCCTTGGCTTTGACGATTGCGCGGCCGGGGCGCCCGAACCAGCTGAAGCGCGCGAACTCGCGCAACCAGTTCGGCCGGGCGATGGCCGGCGCCAGCGTGAGAATGTGCTTGGCCCTTACCAGGTCACAGGCTGCGATGGCCTGTGGGGTTTTACCGACGCGCGGGGCGTCGGCCAGGATGGCTCGGGGACGGTCCGCAAGAAAGCGCGCCCCGGCTTCCTGATATGGCAAGAGGGCGACCATCAGGGTGTCATCGTAAGGGCCGGGCGGCTCAAATCGCGAGCCTGACGGTCAGCCCTCACGCCGGTTGCTCGGAAGCCGCGGCATCGCTTTGCGAATCAGCGCCAGCGCACGCGATAGACCGATGCCGTCTTGCCATGGCTCGCCGTCGCATGTGACGCGGTACAGATCGACGCGCGAGCGATCGTGGAACGCGAATACGTGCTCGATCAGTTCGCCGCAGTCGTGACGGCGCACGATGATCTCGATGCGCAGATCGGGGCGATCCGGCGGACGCTCCGGCATCGGCCGCGACATGCGCGCGGCCTCGCGACCGCGTCGCATGGCTTCGATGCGTCGCGCGCGGAACTCGGCAGCTTTACGTGTGCGGCGATACATCTTTCGACCTTGCACGGTCTGCATAATTGTTGTTAGCTTCTCATCGCGGCTTATCAACCACCGTGTCGCGCGAGTACAG
>DASSVA010000214.1:0-5644 GCA_035706385.1 Solimonas sp.
CGGGGTGCTGCCGGCCGGCAGGCCGCGCAGGCGTGCGACTTCGCGATGCGCTTGCGCAGCGTCGAGCGCGCGCATGTCGTCGGCGGTCGGAATCCGCAGCATCGCGCCGCGATTGAGGCCATTGATGTTGCCGTCGAACGCACGCGGATTGCTGTTGTACAGCGCCAGCAGCGCCTGATCCATCGTCACGTCGCTGTCGCCGCGCACGCGCGTCGCGATGCTCCACAGGGTTTCCGCCGGCTTGACCGGTCCGTACAGCTCGCCACTGACCGGTGCCGCGGCGATATGGTCGGCGTCCGGCTGTTGTTCGGCAGCCGCAGCCACCACATCGGCCGACGACGGCGCAGGCTCCGCGACCGGCTCGGCTTGCGGCGTGCCCGCGCGCTCGTCCGGCGGCGGCGCCGGATGCTCGACTTCCACGAACACCGGCACCGGCGCGGCGGCGGCGTCATGCGCGACGACCGGCGCCGCCGGCGTCACCGGCACCGGTTGCAACGGCGCGGGCTGCGTCTGCGCGAGGCCCGGCGGATCGAGCAGCACGGTGTACTGGCGCAGGATGCGATTGCCGCCGCTGTGCACTTCCAGCAGCATTTGCACGAACGGTTCGCGCTCGAGCTTGTCGCTGGTCACTTCGATGCGCGGCGTCGCGCCGTCGGCGCGGACCGCGAAGTGCAGGCTCGACAGATAGTCGGCGTGCTCGAGACCGGCGCGCGCGAAATCCGCGGCGTCGGCGACGCCGACGCGCAGGTCGGCCGCCTCTTCGGCGCTGACCGACGTCAGCGGAATGATCGCGTCAAAACGCTGGTTGAGATGCGAACGGACCTGGATTTCCCCGAGTCCGAGCGCGCTTGCCGATGTCAGCCAGAGGCTGGCGGCCACCGCCGCTACGGACGAAACGATGCGCTTCATAGCCCTCCAAGCCCCCCCGCCGGCCGCAGCTGTGATCTCATGCTACGACTTAAATTGAGCGTATAAGCCCTTTTATACACGATCATTTATCGAAACGGCCACTATCCGGTGAAAATCGCCCGATCGGCTCGGCGGCGATCGCGCCGGCGGCACCGGCAAATCCGCGTCCGGTGAATGATCGCAGACGCGGCACGGCCGGCGATGCGGCGCCATTGTGTCGGCATCAATCCAGATAGTCACGAACCAGGATTTCCGCGCTGGCGATCGCATTCAGCGCGCTGCAGCGGCGGATGTTGTCGGCGGTCAGCCACAGCGACAGCGCATGCGGATCGCCGCGCGCCGCGCGCAGGCGGCCGACGCCGAGTTGCGGGTTCAGCGACGCGTCGGTGACCGGCGTCAGACCGTCCTCGGCGAGCCGCGACGGCTGCAGCGTCAGGCCCGGCAGCGCGGCCAGCGCGTCGCTCGCATGTTCCAGCGACACCGCTTCGGCGAAGCGCAGATGCACCGACATCGCGTGGCCGTAGAACACCGGCACCGGCACGAGGCTGGCGAGCACCGCGAGCTGCGGCAGATCGAGCAGCTGCTGCAGTTCGTCGCCGATCCGCCGTTCGCGCTCGGTGCTGCCGTCGACGCCGGCGTCGGCGTCCTGGCCGAGCACGTTGAACGCGATCTGTTTCGGGAAATGGCGACGCTCGTAGAAGCGCGCGTTGAGCAGCGCGGTGGTTTCGCGCGCGAGGTCTTCGAGCGCCGCGCGACCGCCGTCGGATGCCGCGAGCAAGGCCGTGACGCTGACGCTCTGCAATCCGAACAGACCGTGCAGTGCCGCCAGCACCGGCGCGAGCGCGACGTTGATGCGGTCCGGTGCGGCGACGATGCCGCGCTCCGCGTAACGCGCCAGCGCCGCCGCGTTGACTTCCGGCACGACCAGCGGAATCGCCGAATCACGCCACGACTGGCCGCTCGCGTCGATGACGATCGCGCCGGCATCGGCCGCGCGCTCCGCCTGCACAGTCAGTTCGGGATCGTCGTCGGCGAGGAACGCGAGCTGCACCTGCGAGAAATCGAAACCGCGTGCGTCGTCGAGCAGCATCGGCCGGCCGGCGAAATCGACTTCGGCCTCCGATTGCGGATCGAGCACGAGTGCCGAGGTCTCGCCGACCGGAAAGCGACGCTCGGTCATCAGGTCGAACAAGGCTTCGGCGACCGGGCTGTCGGCACCGATGACGGCGATCTCGAACCGCTTGGACATGCATTCTCCAAAAGAAACCACAGATTCCACAGATTACACAGAGAACGCGAACTTGGTGCCGATGCGCACAGTCATCGACGCTTCACGCACTTCTGTGCAATCTGTGAAATCTGTGGTTGAACGCTTCTGCCAGCCTACTCGCCGAGCAGGATGCGCAGCATGCGCCGCAGCGGTTCGGCCGCGCCCCACAGGAGCTGATCGCCGATCACGAACGCCGAGAGATATTCCGGCCCGAGATTGAGCTTGCGGACGCGGCCGACGCCGACCTGCAGCCCGCCGGTGATCGACGCCGGCGTCAATTCCTTCACCGTGGTCGCGCGTTCGTTCGGCACCCACTTGACCCAGTCGTTGCCGGCGCGGATCAGCGTCTCGATCTCGCCGAGCGGCAGATCGCGCCTGAGCTTGATCGTCAGCGCCAGGCTGTGGCAGCGCATCGCACCGATGCGCACGCACAGACCGTCGACCGGCACGACCGATTCCGGCGCGGTGTGGCCGAGAATCTTGTTGACCTCGGCCTGCCCTTTCCATTCTTCCTTCGACTGGCCGTTGTCGAGCTGCGCGTCGATCCACGGGATCAGGCCGCCGGCCAGCGGCGCGCCGAAGAATTCGGTCGGCACGTCGTCGCGGATCACCTGCGCGACCTTGCGGTCGATGTCGAGGATCGCCGACGCCGGCGTCGCCAGCTCGTCGGCGACCGCGCCGTGCACGACGCCCATGCCCTTCAGCAGCTCGCGCATGTGATTGGCGCCGCCGCCGGACGCCGCCTGGTAGGTCATCGAGCTGACCCAGTCGACGAGGCCGGCGCGGAACAGTCCGCCGACGCCCATCAGCAGGATCGAGTTCGTGCAGTTGCCGCCGATGTAGTTCTTCACGCCGCGCGCGAGCGCTGCGTCGATCACACCGCGATTGACCGGATCGAGCACGATCACCGCGTCGTCCTTCATCCGCAGACTGCTCGCCGCGTCGATCCAGTAGCCGTCCCAGCCGCTCGCGCGCAGCTTCGGGAAGATCGCGTTCGTGTAATCGCCGCCCTGGCAGCTGATGATGACGTCCATCGCGCGCAGCGCGTCGATGCTGTTCGCGTCCTTCAGCGCCGGCGTGCTGTTGCCGGCGATCTTCGGGCCGGTGCCGCCGGCGCTCGACGTGCTGTAGAAATGCGACTCGATCAGCGCGAAATCATTTTCTTCCTGCATGCGCTGCATCAGCACCGAACCGACCATGCCGCGCCAACCGACGAAACCGACCTTCTTCATTTCACTCTCTCGATATTCTGTTCTGCCGCAGCGGCGCCCGCCGCGACCGTGAAAAGCTGGAACCGCAGATTACGCAGATTGGCGCAGACCAAGGCGCAAGGCTTCGCGTCTTCAAATCCGTGAAATCTGCGTAATCTGCGGTTGAACGGCTTTACCTCCGGTGCAGCGCCGCGACGATCGCGTCGCCCATTTCCCGGGTGCCGACTGCCGTCTCGCCGGCAGCGGCGATGTCGCCGGTGCGCACGCCATCGTTCAGCACCTGCTTCACCGCCGCGTCGATGCGATCGGCGATGTCGCCACGGTTGAACGTGTACTTGAACATCATCGCGACCGACAGGATCGTCGCGATCGGGTTCGCCTTGTTCTGGCCGGCGATGTCCGGCGCACTGCCGTGAATCGGCTCGTACATGCCTTTGTTGTTGACATCGAGCGACGCCGACGGCAGCAGGCCGATCGAGCCGCACAGCATCGACGCCTCGTCGGACAGGATGTCGCCGAAGATGTTGCCGGTGACGATCACGTCGAACTGCTTCGGCCGGCGCACGAGCTGCATCGCCGCGTTGTCGACGTACATGTGGCTCAGCTCGATGTCCGGATAATCCTTCGCGACTTCGATGACGATTTCGCGCCACAGCCGCGAGGTTTCGAGCACGTTCTCCTTGTCGACCGAACACACCTTCCTGTTGCGCTTGCGCGCCGCCTCGAATGCGACGCGCGCGATCCGCTCGATCTCCGGCGCGCTGTAATGCATCGTGTCGTAGCCTTCGGCATGACCGTCGGCGGTCGTGCGACGGCCGCGCGGCTGGCCGAAATAAATGTCGCCGGTCAGTTCGCGCAGGATCAGGATGTCGAGCCCTTCGATCACTTCGCGCTTCAGCGACGATGCGTCGGCGAGTTCGCCGAACGCCAGCGCCGGCCGCAGGTTCGCGAACAGGCCGAGATCCTTGCGGATACCGAGCAGGCCGCGCTCCGGCCGCACGTCGCGCGGCAGCTCGTCGTATTTCGGACCGCCGACCGCGCCGAGCAGGATCGCATCGGCTTCGCGCGCGGCCTTCTGCGTCGACGGCGGATACGGATGGCCCTCGGCGTCGTACGCGGCGCCGCCGAGCCTGGCGAAGCTCCATTCGATCGCCTCGCCTTCGGCGCGCAGCACGTCGAGCACCTTGACCGCCTCGGCCATGATTTCGGCGCCGATGTAGTCGCCCGGGAGGATCAGGATTTTCTTGTTGCTCATCTCGTTTTTCGTCTTGTTCCCAGAATCTTTTTGAAATCGTCATTGCGAGGAGGCCAAAGGCCGACGAAGCAATCCAGCTGCGCCGCTCGATCGAGCGGCGTCACTGGATTGCTTCGTCGCTACGCTCCTCGCAATGACGGCATTCGTTACCGCGCCTTCTTCACCGCCACGAAACGCAGCCGCACGTAATCGGCGGTCCACTGTCCGGCCTGGTTCGCGAGCCGCGAATGCAGCGCGCCCTGCACATCGGCGACGATGGCCTCGCGCCCGGCTTGCGGCACGATCGCGAGGAACGCCTGCGCGAACGTCCGCAGCCAGCCGCCGATGTCGCCCGGCAGCAAAGTCGGCCGCGCGAAGCTCTCGATCGCGGTGACACTGAAACCGGCGGCTTCGAGACGGCGGCGGTAATCGGCGACGGTCGGGAAGAACCACGGATCGGCCGCTGCCGCGTCGTACCCGCGTGCGGCCAGCACCTCGTGCAGCGCGCCGCGGATCGCCGCGATGTTGCCGGCGCCGCCCATCTCGGCGACGAAGCGGCCGCCATCCTTCAGCGCCCGCGCGATGCCGGCCAGCACCGCGTCCGGATCGCGCTTCATCCAGTGCAGCGCCGCGTTCGAGAACACCGCATCGAATTCGGCGTCGTAGCACAGCGCCTGGCCGTCGACGACCTGCGCGTCGAGCCCGCGCTCGCGCGCCGCGGCGACCAGTTCCGGACTCGCGTCGGCACCGACCACGCGCGCGCCCGCTTCGACGAGCTTCTCGGTCAGCGCACCGTCGCCGCAGCCGAGATCGAGGATGCGCTCGCCGGCCTGCGGCGCGAGCCAGTCGACGAGGCTCGCCGCCAGATCGGCGACGAAGCGGCCGTTGCGCGCATACGCATCGGCATCCCAGCGCTGCCCCGCCGCGTTCATGTCGCGAACAGCCACGGTGCCCGCTGCGCGCGGCGCGCTTCGTACGCACGGATCGCGTCGGCGTTCTTCAGCGTCAGGCCGATTTCGT
>DASSVA010000215.1:0-4759 GCA_035706385.1 Solimonas sp.
TGCCGCGAGGAACCTCTGAACAAGTCCGTCATTGCGAGCTGCGTAGCGGCGAAGCAATCCAGCTGTGCAAGCGGATCGAACGGTGCAGCTGGATTGCTTCGGCGACCTTCGGCCTCCTCGCAATGACGAGATTGATGCCGAGACGTTGTTCGTGTGCCGGTTTGCTCGCATGTGCACAATCACGTGGGGCATGATCTGTTGATCATGGCGGGCGTCGAGGTCCGCAGGACGGATAGAGCGTAGCGAAATCCGTCATGCATGGCTCGAACGGAGCGACGAAAAGGCCCGCACGATGTTGCGGGCCTTTTGCTTTTCCGAATTCAACCGCGCAGCTTGCGAACGATTCCGGTGACGATCACGAGGCTCGCGAGCACGCAGACGATGAATGGACCGGCCGGCAGATCGAACGGAACCGACAGCCACAGACCGAGCGCGTAGCCAGCGCCGGCGATCAGATAGCCGACCGGCAGGCCGCGTTTCTCGGGCAGCGCCGAGGTCGCGATCGCCGGCATGATCAGCGTCGCGAACACGAGGTAGACGCCGACCAGTTGCACCGACGCCATCACGGTCAGCGCGAACAGGAAGTAGAACAGTGACGGACGCGTGCGCACGACGGCGAACCACAGCAGCAGGATCACGGCGTAGAGAATCGCGACCGGCCACAGTTGCGTGTAGCTGACCCAGAGGATCTGGCCGGCGAGCAGTTCCTGCATGTGCTCGGCGCCGTGCGGATTGTGCGCGAGCACGAGGATCGCGACGCACGCCGACAGCACGTAGAGGCTGCCGATCAGCGCTTCCTGCAGCTTGCGGAATTGGTGCTCGGTCCAGGTCAGCAATGCGGCGGCGGCGAGCGCCGCGATGGCAGCGGCGATCTGCGTGGCGATGCCGCCGCCGCCGTCGCCGATGCCGGCGAGAATCACGCCGAGCGCGGCGACCTGCGCGATCGTCAGGTCGATGAAGATGATGCCGCGTTCGAGCACGCGCCGGCCGAGCAGTACGTGCGTCGACGCGACCAGCAGGCCCGCCAGCAACGGCGGGCCCATCAGCGACCAGTCAAAGTGGAAGTCGGCAAGCGTCATCGTCATTTCGCCTTCAGTGCGCCGAGCAGTTGCCGGATCGTCACCTCATAGAAACCGAACAGATCGTCGCTGCCTTTCAGGCCGCCCGGCGAGAACGGCAGTTCGGCGGCGGGCAGGCCGCTGTGTTCGGTCATCCAGCGCACCGGACGCGTGTCCTGATACGTGGCATAGACGACCATCTTCGCCGGCGTGCGCTTCAGCGTCGCGAGCACGTTCTCGAGATCGGCGCCGCTCGGCGGGATGCCGGGCTTCGGTTCCAGCGTCGCGACTTCCGTCATGCCGAGCCATTGGTACAGATAGACCCAGCCCTTGTGCGCGCTGACGACGGCGACGCCGTTCAGCGGTGCGGCTTCGCTCTTCCACTTTGCCATCGCCGCTTGCCAGCGCGTGTCGAAGTCGGCGTAGCGCTGCGCGTAGTCGGCCTTGTCGGCCGGATCGAGTTCTGCGAGTTTTTCCGACAGCGGTTTGGCGACCAGCGCGATGTTGTCCGGCGCGGTCTGGATATGCGGATTGCCGAACGGGTGCACGTCGCCTTCGGCGCGATCGAGCTTGGCCGGCACTTCCAGCATTTTCACGAAGCGGCTCGCTTCGAAATAACCGGGCGTGCCGGGAATGACTTTCGGATTGTTGCCTTTCTCGGCGAGCGGCGGCAGCCAGCCGATCTCCAGTTCGGCGCCGGTGCAGACGACGAGATCGGCCTGCCGGTACTTGGCGATCAGGCTCGGCCGCGGCTGGATCTTGTGCACGTCCTGCAGCGCCGAAGTCGCGACGTAGACATCGAGATGATCGCCGCCGAGTTCGTGCAGCAGCGCGCCCCATTCGGGTTCGCAGGTGAAGACCTTGAGCGCGGCGGCCGAGGCGTTCTGGCAGACGAGCGCGCCGAGCGCGAACGCGGCGGCGATGAGAGAGCGGTTCATGAGCGGTTCCTTAGAACTGATGCGCCGGGTGTGAACCCATCGCGAAGATGTACTGGACGAGAATCTGGTTGTCGGCTTTGTCGTTTGGCCGCGATTCGTCGCGGTTGTACTGCAGGCGGATGCGCGAGAACTCGCTGTTCGAGAAATCGAGCATCGCCGAGACGCGCTGCGGGTGATCGCCGTCGTCGGCGAGCGTCGCCAGCGAGGTGCCGGCGAGCGGCGCGTCGACGCGGTTGTTCGCGTTCAGGCGGTCGTAGCGCAGGCCGACACGCCAGCGCTGGACGAACTGGTAGACGCCCTGCACGTACCAGCCGAACTGCGTGCCGTCGTAGCGGCTCGCGTCGGCCGCGCCGTCCGGATCGTAGACGACGGTGCCGTTCTCGCTGCGCCGCATCGCTTCGGCCTGCAGCACGAAGTTGCGGACTTCCGGATTGCCGTTCGGCGCCCACTTGTAGACGAAGTCGAGACCGTTGATGTGGCTCTTGCCGGTGAAGCCGGTATCGGTATCTTCGTCGCCGCTCGTGCGGCGATCGTCGGACTTGCCGTCGTAGTGCCAGGCGCCGAGCCGCCACGAGCCGGACAGGCCGATGTCGCCGCCGACGTGCGCGAACGCGGTCCACGCGTCGACGCTGCTGCGGTCGTCGCCGCCGGCCGGGAACGCGCCGCCGCGCAGACCTTCGGCGCCGAGTTCGACGAACAGATCGGTCGGTGCGAGCCAGCGGACCTGCACGCCGTCGTCGCCGAGCTGGCCGCCGAAGAACGTGCGGTAGACGAGCGGCGCATCGGCGAAATCCCAGGCGTGCGCGTGCACGTGGTTCTGGTAACCGATGTCGGAGAAGAAGCGACCGAACTTCACGGCCAGCCCGTCGGGCAGCGCGAGCGTGTTGATGTACGCCTCCTCGACGCTGATCCCGGCATTGCCGTCGTCGTCGTTTTCGACCGAGATCGCCGCCCAGCCGTGGAACTGGTCGTCGATGTTCGATTCGATCGCCAGTTCGGTCTCGCCGATCGAGAACCCTTGCGGCGCGTAACCGGATTCGCCGCCGAGCAGCGCGCCGGCGACGTCGGCCGGCGCATCGGAACTGTAATGCGCGTACTGGCCGTTGAGGATCAGGCTGATCTTCGGATTGAAGCCGTTGCCGGACTGGGTCTGGGCGAATGCCAGCGCCGGCGCGCCGAGCGCGAGCACGGCCGCGACGCCGCGTTTGAAATGGGACATGTGCACCTCGTCGAAAGGAAAACAGCGGATGGCGCGCCCGCGACGGGTGCGTGCCGATCGGATGTCAGACGAGATGCGTTGGCGGACCGCGGATGCGCTGATGCGCGTCGCGTGCCGGCAGCACCGCGGAGGTCGCGCCCGGCGGCGGCGCCTCGCCGACCGCGAACTGCGACGGCAGGTGCAGGCTCGGTGCCAGTGCGCCGCCGTCCAGCCCCTGCGCGTGCGCGCAGATCTGGCAGGCGGTGTCGACCTGCAGCGCCGGGTGCTCGAAGGTATGCGCGAGCGCCAGCCACTGGCCGAGCACGAGCGCGGCGACGAGCAGCAGCAATCGGGAATTGACCGGACGGCGCATACCGCGGCGATTCTAATGCCTGGCGGCGCCGGCACAAGCGCGGGGCGTGCCAGCCGTCATTGCGATGAGGCCGAAGGCCGACGAAGCAACCCAGCCGCACAACTCGATCTGGCTACGCTGGATTGCTTCGCCGCCATGCGGCTCGCAATGACGGCTCTCTCAGATTCAAAACTGCCTGATGACACCGTTCAAATCTTTGTATGTCCGTCGCCGCCGCGATCCGAAGCCGGCTCCGGAAGCACCCGGTGCGTCGGTGCGTGCGCCGGCATCCAGCCGGCGATCGCCGGCAGGCGTCGCGTCAGGTGATAGGCGACGTAGCTGAGGATCTGCCGCAGCAGCGTGCGCTTCTTCGCCTGCTGCGACAGGATCTCGCGGCAGTGGCGATCCATCAGCCGGTCGAGACTCGCGCGCAGCGTCGCCGCCAGCGGCGCGTCGCGCACGACCAGATTGGCTTCGAGATTGAGGAACAGGCTCAGCGGATCGAGATTGCTGGAGCCGACCGTGACCCAGTCGTCGTCGATCAGCGCGACCTTGGCGTGCATCGGCCGCTCGCAGTATTCGTGGATCTTCACGCCGGCGCGCAGCAGGTAATCGTGCAGCGTGTTGGCCGCCCACTGCACCCAGCGCATGTCCGGATTGCCCTGCAGGATCAGGCGTACGTCGACGCCGCGCCGCGCGGCGTGGCGCAGGTCGCGCAGCAGCCGGTAGCCGGGAAAGAAATACGCGTTGGCGATGATGATCTGCTGTTTCGCGGCGCGGATGCCGACGCGATAGATACGCTCGATGTCGGCGCGATGCAAGCCGTTGTCGCGGATCAGGAACGCCGCCAGTGCCTTGCCGGGCGCGGCGGACTTCGCCGGCACGATCGCGGCGGTGCGCCGCCGCCGCCGCAGCCATTGCCACGAAGGCTGCTTCGGCCGCACGCGCTTCGGCAGCATGACGAGCATCGCGCGATGGATGTCGGCGACCACCGGCCCTTCGACTTCCAGCGCGTAATCCTGCTTCGACTGCGCGCCGTAATCGCGCAGATGATCGTGCGCGAAATTGAAGCCGCCGCACCAGGCGATGCGCTGGTCGATGACGAATGGGCGACGGTCGGCTCCAGCAATCTCGATCCGCTGAGCCTGGCACTGAATCTCGAAGCCAACCTCGTCATTCGCGATCGCGACTTCAATGCAAGCCTGCAATGCCG
>DASSVA010000216.1:0-25908 GCA_035706385.1 Solimonas sp.
CCAAGCAGGCCTACGAGCAAGGGCTCGCCGCCAAACCGGACGATGCGCTGACGCGCCTCAACTACGCGATCCTGCTCGATCAGTATCTGAAGCAGCCGCAGGCCGCGCTCGAACAGTACAAGCAGTACCAGAGCCAGTCGAAGAAGGAAGACCTGCGCGTGATGGCGTGGATCGCCGAGATCGAAGCGAAGAACAAGGTCGATGCGCCGCCGCCCGCCGCGGCGACGCCCGGGAGCACGCCATGAAGCTCTGCCCTTCCCTGTCCGCGATCGTGCTGCTGACCGCCGTCAGCGCGACCGCGATCGCGCAGGACGAAATGCCCGCGGTCGGCACGAATGCCGCGTCGCCGGCGATCGTCGAGCGCCCGAATCCCGACAAACCGGCCGCGGCCGACCAGCCCGGCACGACGATCTTCGGCGAGCGCGAATCGCCGATCGGCCTGTACATCACGCCGTGGCGCGATGCGCATGCCGAGAAGGACATCGATCGGCCGGCGCGGCTCTTGCAGGAAAAAGCGGTACCGCTCGACCGCGCCGTCTTCGACCGCCAGGTCGAGTATTACGACGTGCTGGCGGCCGAACTGAAAAAGAAAGGCATCGTCACACCCGAGAAGCGCTAGCAGGACGGACGGCGCGACGACGCGCCGCCGACACAACCGTTATTGGCAAGGCTTGACCACCGAGGACAGCAACATGGATTTCTTCGTCACCATCCTCCACTTCTTCCAGAAGGGCGGCTTCATGATGTACCCGATCGCGATCGTGCTGGCGCTCAGCGTCGCGATCACGATCGAACGCTGGCTGTTCCTCAGCCGCGTCGAACGTGAGAACCGCAAGCTCTGGCGCGAAGCGGCGCCGCTGCTCGCCAACGGCGACATCGCCACCGTCGAACAGCTCGCCGCCGGTTCCGACACCGCGGTCGGCCGCATTCTCTCGGCCGGCGCCGCGCAGGCGCGCGTCGACCGTCACCGCAACGAGGTCGAGACCGCGACCGAGGAAGCGCTGATGGAAGTGCTGCCGGCCGTCGAGAAGCGCACGCACTATCTCGCGACGTTCTCGAACATGTCGACGCTGCTCGGCCTGCTCGGCACCGTCATCGGCCTGATCGGCGCGTTCGCCGCGCTCGGCAACGCCGATCCGACGGAAAAAGCCGACCTGCTGTCGCGCGGCATTTCCGAGGCGATGAACTGCACCGCGTTCGGCCTGATGGTCGCGATCCCGACACTGATCGTGCATGCCTGGCTGCAGGCCAGGACCACCGAGCTGATCGACAGCCTCGAGGCCGCCTGCACGAAGTTCGTCAGCGCTGCCGCGCGCAAGTAATCCGATCCCATCACTGGGAGTCCCCCGGATGAAAATGTCGCGCCAATCGCGCCGCCTCGAACGCCATCAGAAGATGCGCGCGCGTGCGGTATCGCTGAACATCGTGTCGATGATCGACGTGTTCGCGGTGCTGGTGTTCTTCCTGCTGGTCAGCTCGTCGATCACCGCCGCCAAGCTCAACGTCATCGACCTCAACCTGCCCTCGCCCGATCAGCAGACCACGCCGGACAAGCCGCCGCTGCAGCTGACGATCACGCTGCGCAAGAACGGCATGGACGTGTCCGACCGCAACGGCGGCCTGCGCCGGCTCGACAACACGCCGGAAGGCTACAACCTGCAGGCGCTCTCCGACCTGCTGGTCGAGGTCAAGAAGACCGCGCCGAGCGAAGACACCGTGACGCTGCTGCTCGAACCCGACATTCCGTACGACGATCTGATCAAGATCATGGACACCGCACGCTTCGCGCCGGCCGAGGCGCGCGCCGCCGGCCTGCCGCTGGAGATGTTCCCGAACGTCTCGCTCGGCGACGCGCCGCAGGGAGGCCAGCCATGAAGCAGCGTTCATCGGCCAAGCGCGCGCAGCGCAAGTTCCGCATGGCCGGCCGCGAGGTCGAGATGAATGTCGTCTCGCTGATCGACATCTTCGCGATCCTGGTCTTCTATCTGCTCGTCAACGCCCTCGCCGTCGAGATCCTGCCGAGCCCGAACGCGTTGCAGCTGCCGAAATCGCAGGTCAAGGCCGAACCGAAACAGACGCCGGTGATCGTCGTCAGCAAGAACGACATCCTCGTCGACAACGTGCGCGTGATGGGCACCGCCGCCGCCGCGGACGCCGACAGCGCGTTCCTGCCCGATCTGAAAGACGAACTGCTGCGCGCGCCGCTGATGCGTGTCGAGGGCGGCGATGCCACGTCGGTCACGCGCGGCGACGTCAACATCATGGCCGACAAGGCCATTCCGTATGAGGTTCTGAAGAAAGTGATGGCGACCTGCACCGAGGCGCGCTTCGCGAAGATCTCGCTGGCTGTCATCGAGAAACGCGGAGAGACGCCGTGAACGCCAGTTTTGTCACCGCGTTCGACGGCTGGAACCTGACCGAGGAGGCGGACCGCCGCTTCCGCAAGATCTGCGGCACGCTGCTGCTGCTGTTCGTCGTGCTCGGCGTGCTGATTCCGTTGATCCAGCTGAGCGGCCTGCAGCGCGGCGGCGGCGAGACGGTCGAGCAGCGTTACGTCAGCATCCTGCCGGAAGCGCCGGTCGCCGAACAGGTCGAGGAACCGAAGCCGGAACCGGAAGAAAGCAAGAAGCCGCCACAGGAGCCGGCGAAGACGCCGACGCCGAAGAAAGACAAGCCCGAGGCGCCGCCGAAACCGGTGCCGACCGAAGCGCAGCAGCAGGCGCAGGCGCGCGCGGTCGCGCAGAACTCCGGGCTGCTGGCGATGGCCGACCAGCTCGCCGAGCTGCGCGACCAGTCGCTGCACGGCCTCGATACCAATCGCTCGCTGACCAGCGAGCGGATCACCGCGCAGGCCGGCACCGGCGCGAGCGGCGGATCGAGCGAGAGCTTCGCGGCATCGGCGGCCAGCGGCAGCGGCGGCATCGGCGCGACCGGCACCGGCGACGAGCGTCGCGCGCAGTCCGGCGCCGGTCTCGGCCAGCGCCGCACGACGACGGTGCAGGCGCCGCGCGGCGCGGGTCCCGACAAGACCAGGCCCGGCCAGAACGGCGACAAGCTGCTCGCCGGCCGCACGCTCGAAGAGATTCAGCTGACGTTCGACCGCAGCAAGGGCGCGTTCTACGCGATCTTCAACCGCGCGATGCGCGAGGATCCGAACATCGGCTCGGGCAAGATCGTCGTCAGCCTGACGATCGCGCCGAACGGCAGCGTCACCGACTGCAAAGTCGTGTCGAGCACGTTCAACAATCCGGAACTCGAACGCAAGGTCGTGGCGCGCGTACTGCTGCTGAATTTCGGCGCCAAGGACGTGCCGCCGTTCACGTTCCCGAACTATCCGATCAACTTCCTGCCGTCCTGACGGTCATTGCGGTTGCGAAAAAGGCGCCGGCGATCCCGGCGCCTTTTTTGGCGCTCGCAGTGAACTGTTCTGTAGCGACCGCGGGTTTCAACAACGGTTGGATTGCGCATGGCGCGCTCCTGCAAGCCACAGCGACCGGCGCAGAGGGCACGTCAGCCAGTAGAATGCCGCTGCCCCAACCGACGACGAGGTACGCACTTGATCATCCATCCGAAGGTCCGCGGCTTCATCTGCACCACCACGCATCCGCTCGGCTGCGAACGCAATGTGGCCGAACAGATCGAAGCGACCCGCGCGCAGGGCGTGCGCAACGACGGGCCGAAGAAAGTCCTCGTCATCGGCGCATCGAGCGGCTACGGTCTGGCGGCGCGCATCACCGCGGCGTTCGGCTTCGGCGCCGACACGCTCGGCGTGTTCTTCGAAAAACCCGGCAGCGACAAGAAAGCCGGCACCGCCGGCTGGTACAACTCGGCGGCGTTCGACAAGTTCGCGAAGGCGCAGGGCCTGTACAGCCGTTCGATCAACGGCGACGCGTTCTCGAACGAGGCGCGCGACAAGGTCATCGAACTGATCAAGAACGAAATGGGCGGCGAGATCGATCTCATCGTCTATTCGCTCGCGTCGCCGGTCCGCAAGCTGCCGACGACCGGCGAGGTCAAGCGCTCGGCGCTGAAGCCGATCGGCCAGACCTATTCGTCGACCGCGATCGACACCAACAAGGACACCATCATCCAGGCGTCGATCGAGCCGGCCAGCGAACAGGAAATCGACGACACGGTCGCGGTGATGGGCGGCCAGGACTGGCAGCTGTGGCTGCAGGCGCTCGCCGATGCCGACGTGCTCGCGCGCGGCGTGCAGACCGTCGCGTTCAGCTACATCGGCACCGACATCACCTGGCCGATCTACTGGCACGGCGCGCTCGGCCGCGCCAAGGCCGATCTCGATGCGACCGCGCGGCGCCTCGACGCCAGCCTGAAGCGCATCGGCGGCAGCGCTCACGTCGCGGTGCTGAAGTCGGTCGTCACACAGGCCAGCGCGGCGATCCCGGTGATGCCGCTGTACCTGTCGATGGTGTTCCGCATCATGAAGGACAAGGGCCTGCACGAAGGCACGATCGAACAGCTCAACCGCCTGTTCCGCGATCAGCTTTACCGTGCCGACGGCCGCGGCCCGACCACCGACGCCGAGCACCGCCTGCGGCTCGACGACTGGGAATTGCGCGACGACGTGCAGAACGCGTGCAAGGCGCTGTGGCCGCAGGTCACGACCGAGAACCTGTTCCAGCTCACCGACTACGCGAACTACAAACAGGAATTCCTCAAGCTGTTCGGCTTCACGCGCGGCGACATCGACTACGATGCCGACGTCGACCCGGACGTACGCTTCGACTGCATCGAGCTGACGCCCGCATAGTCGCGACCGCGTTTGCCGGCACGCAAACGAAAAAGCCGCTGACGGCCTGCACCGTCAGCGGCTTTTTCTTGCGCGACGCACCGCGTCGCGCCGCGATCACATCACTCGTCCGGCGAACCCGGCTCCTGCGCCTGCGGCGCATTGACGATCTTGACCTTGATCTTCTCGGCGATGCGGTCGCGATACGCCTGGAATTCGAGACCGGCGGCGAGCTGGTCGAACTGCGCGGTCGCGCTCGGCGGAATCGCGTCGGTCGGCGGCAGATCGATCTTGCGCAGCGCGAGCACCGCGACATTGCCATCGCTCAGTGTCGCCACGCCGTAGCTCGGCTTGTCGCCGGCCGGGTGCGGCAGCTTGAACGCCGCCTCGACCAGCGCCGCATCCTCGCCCTGGTTGTCGCGACGCAGCGCACCGGCGTCCTTGACCTCGACCTTGGCTGCGGCCGCGGCATCGGCGAGCGACTGGCCGCCGTTGACCGCCGCCAGCAGTGCCTTGGCATCGGCCTGCGCCTTGAGCCTGGCCTGTTCGGTGCGCAACGCGGCGCGAACGTCGTCGGCGACTTCATCGAACGTGCGCTGACGCGGCGCCTCGTACTCGGCCTTGCGGATCACGACCAGCTTGCTGTCGCCGACCGCGATCGGCTTGCTGTTCTCGCCGTCCTTCAGCACTTCCTGCGAGAACGCCGCTTCCTTGATGCCGTCGTTGGCCATCAGGCCGTCGCCGCCGGCGCGCGTGAACCAGTCGCTCGTCTGCACTTTCAGCCCGAGTTCCTCGGCGACCGGATCGAGCGACGTCGGATTCTCGAACGCCAGCTGTTCGAGCTTGTCGCTGAGTTCCTCGAAGTGCTTCTGCTTTTCGCGGTTCTGGTACAGCTCGGTCAGCTCGTGCTGCACCGACGGGTCTTCGAACGGCTTGACGGCGCCCGGCCGGATCTCCTCGACCTCGATCACATGCCAGCCGAATTCGGTCTCGACCGGCTCACTGACTTCGCCGGATTTCAGATCCCACAGCACGTCTTCGAAGCTCGACGGCATCTGGCCGCGCTTCAGCCAGCCGAGTTCACCGCCCTTGGCCTTGGAGCCGGCGTCTTCGGAATCGGCTTTCGCGAGCGCGGCGAAATCGGCGCCGCCTTTCAGCTTCGCGGCGATCGCTTCGGCCTTCTTCTTCGCGGCCGCCTTGTCGGCGCCGAACTTGATCAGGATATGGCGCGCGCGGCGCTCCTCGGCGGTCGTGAAGCGGCCCTGCTTCTCGGCGTCGTACAGAACCTTGAGCACGTCGGCGCCCGGCGCCGCGGCGGTCGTCAGCGCATCCGGTGACAGCTCGACATACGCGAGCTTGATGCGCTCCGGCGCCATGTACTGGTTCTTGTCGTCCTCATAGCGCTGCTTGACGGCTGCATCGTCGACATTGATCGACGATGCAGCCTTGGCGACATCGAACAGCGCATAGCTGATTTCGCGCTGCTGGCCGGCGACCTGCATCAGCTGCGCGCGTTCGACCGGCGGCATGAACGCGGTGTCGGTGATCGCCTCGCGCATCTGGTCGATTTCCAGCGACTGGCGCAGCTGCGTCTCGAAGCGCGTCGGCGTCAGGTTCTGGCGCGCGAGCATGCTGCGATAGGTCTCGGTATCGAACTTGCCGTCGTTCTGGAACGCGGGGATCGCGGCGATCGCGTTGAACAGGATCGCGTCGTTGGCGCGGTAGCCGGCCTTGGCCGTGTACTGGCGCAGCATCGACTCCTGCGTCATGTCGTCGAGCACGGACTTCTGGAACTTGCCCTGGTCGAACTGGTCGGCGCGGAAGTTCTCGCCCATCAGCTGCAGGTACTGCTGATAGCGCTGTTCGTACGAATGGCGGAACTGCGACTGCTTGATCTTCTCGCCGCCGACCTTGGCGACGACCGGATCGCCGCCGCCGCCGTTGAACGAATCGACGCCCCAGAACGCGAACGGGATGGCGACGAGGGCGATGACGAAGCCGGCGACGAGGCCGGAGGTCCGATCACGAATACTCTGGAGCATGCCTGTACTCTCTCAAGCGCTTTCGCGTGGTCGTTAGCAAAAAGCCCGGCGGGGCCGGGCTTTTTGTTGTCTGGTGGGCTGTCAGGGACTCGAACCCCGAACCTACTGATTAAGAGTCAGCTGCTCTACCATTGAGCTAACAGCCCGCTGTTCCAACACATCAAAACTGGGGTGACCGACGGGGCTCGAACCCGCGACAACCAGAATCACAATCTGGGACTCTACCAACTGAGCTACGGCCACCATCGGGAAAGCCACTATCGGGCAACCCCCTCTGGTCCCCGTCTGGGGGAGCCGTCAGGGGCGCGAATCATAGCAGAACGAATCGCGCGTCAACAATTCCCGGTTGCCCGATGACACCGACGCAAACTCACCATGCATGACGATCCCCACCCGCCCGCGGTCCTGAGCGTCCACACGCTGCGCAAGCAGTATGGCGAGACGGTCGCCGTCGATGACATTTCGTTCGATGTCCGCCGCGGCGAGATCGTCGGCCTGCTCGGTCCGAACGGCGCCGGCAAGACGACGACGATCAACATGGTGCTCGGCGTCCTGCAGCCGAGCGCCGGCCGCGTCGTCATCGACGGCCTCGACATCGCGCGGCATCGCGCGCGGGCGCTCGCGCTGACCAATTTCGCCGCCGTCTACGCGCCACTGCCCGGCAATCTGACGGTCTGGCAGAACCTGCGCGTGTTCGGCCTGATCTACGCGGTGCCGGATCTGCGCGCGCGCATCGAGCAACTGCTCGAACAGTTCGACCTGCGACGTTTCCGCGACAGCAAATGCGGCGTGCTGTCGTCCGGCGAACAGACGCGCGTATGCCTCGCCAAGGCGATGCTGAACCGGCCGCGCCTGCTGCTGCTCGACGAGCCGACCGCGTCGATCGACCCGGCCAGCGCACACGACCTGCGACAGATGATCCGCGCGATCGCGGCGAACGGTGACAGCGG
The DNA here is from genome assembly GCA_035706385.1 of Solimonas sp. Classification (GTDB taxonomy): domain Bacteria; phylum Pseudomonadota; class Gammaproteobacteria; order Nevskiales; family Nevskiaceae; genus Solimonas. Next base: position 7,743 of record DASSVA010000216.1, read on the forward strand.
CATCCTGTGGACCTCGCACAACATGTACGAGGTCGAAGCCGTCTGCGATCGCGTGCTGTTCGTCTCGCACGGCCGTGTGCTGCTCGAAGGCGATCCGCGGCGGCTGCCGGCCGAGCACGGCGCGGCCTCGCTCGAAGAGCTGTTCATCAGCGTCGCGCGCGAACCGCTGGCGTTCGAAAACGGAAGCCGTGCATGAACATCCGTCATATCGCCGGCATCCTGATCCGTCATTACTACCTGCTGCGCGGCAGCCCGACACGCGTGCTGCCGACGTTCGCGTGGGTCGCGATCGACATCGTGCTGTGGGGCTTCATCACGCGCTATCTGAACAGCGTCGGACCGTCCGGCATGGATTTCGTGCCGACGCTGCTCGGCGCGGTGCTGCTCTGGGATTTCTTCAGCCGCGTGATGCAGGGCGTGACGACCGCGTTCTTCGAGGACGTCTGGTCGCGCAATTTCCTCAACGTGTTCGCCTCACCGCTGACGATCGCCGAATACGTCAGCGGCCTGGTGCTGACCAGCATCATCACCAGCCTCGTCGGCCTGCTGGTCATGCTGGTGCTGGCCGGCGGCGTGTTCGGCCTGTCGTTTTTCACCTACGGCATCCTGCTGCTGCCTTATCTGCTGGTGCTGTTCATGTTCGGCATCGCGCTCGGCATCGTCGCCAGCGCGATGGTCCTGCGCCTCGGCCCCGCATCGGAATGGCTGGTCTGGCCGATTCCGGCGCTGCTCGCGCCGTTCGCCGGCGTGTTCTATCCGCTCGCGACGCTGCCGGCGTGGATGCAGTGGATCGGCCATCTGCTGCCGCCGTCGTACGTGTTCGAAGGGATGCGCGCGATCGTCGCCGGCCAGTCGCCGCCGTGGGCGACGCTCGCCGGCGCCTTGCTGCTGGCGGCCGCGCAGATCGTCGCCGCCGGCTGGTGCTTCGCGCGCGTCCACCGCTACGCAGTGCGCACCGGTCTGCTCGCGCGTTACAGCGCCGAAAGCGTGGCCTGATCGCGGAGCTGTTTTCGATACCGCAGCGGCGTCTCGCCGGCCCAGTTCCTGAATGCGCGCGTGAACGCGCTTTGCTCCGAATAGCCGAGCAGCAGCGCGATCTCCGGCAGCGACAGCTTGGCATCGGCGAGATAGCCGCGCGCAAGCTCGAAACGCGTGTCGGCGAGCACGCGCTTGTACGTCAGTCCGCGTTCGAGCAAGCGCCGGTACAGCGAGCGTGACGAGCTGCCGAGTTTGGCGGCGATCTGTTCGAGCGCCGGTTCGCCGTCCTGCAGCGCGGCGACGATCTGCCGCTGCAGTCCGGCGAGGAACGCGTCGGCCTGCGGCAACACGCGCAGCAAAGCCTCGGCCTGCTGGTCGAGCAGTGCGCGCAGATGCGGATCGCGTGTGTTGATCGGCCAGTTCAGCGTATCGGCGGACAGGTGCACGACCAGCGTGCGACAGTCGAAACGCACCGGGCAATCGAGCAGTTCTTCGTAAAGCGCGACGTCGTCGGGCGCCGCGCCGGGAAATTCGACACCGAGCAGCTTCAGGTCGGCGCGGCCGGTCAGCTGCCGCGCGAGCGTCAGCATCGCCGACACCAGCACTTCGTCCGACAGCCGCGTCGAGCGGCCATACGACGGGTCCCAGCTCAAACGGAAATCGTCGCCCTTGCGCGTCGCCAGCGTCGGCGTGAGGTTGTGCAGCAGCGGCTGGAAACGCTGGAAGCGCAGCAAGGCCTGGCCGAGCGTCTCACACGACATCGACAGATAGCCGAGCACGCCGACGTGATGCGGCCGCGCGTGACGGCCGATGCGCAGGCCGGTCGCGGCGCGCGGATGCGCATCGGCGATCGCCTGCAGCAAGGCCCACCAGGTTTCGATCGGCATCCGCTGCGCGCCGGCGAACGGCGCCAGTTGCGCGCGCACCGCCGGCGCGGCAATGCGTTCGTCATCGAGGTATTGCCGCAGCATCTCGGCGAGCGCCGCGGAGACAGAGACGCCTTCGGCCACGATTTCCCCTCCGTGGCGGAGAATGTCAAAAACGAAAAGCGAGCGTCAAGACAATCGTCGGCGCAAGGTCCACGATCGCTTATCGTCGGCTTCCTGCAGCCGCGCCGGAGAACCTGATGCAAGACGTCCTGCATGCCCTCACCTTCATCGCCGCGGCCGGCGCGATTTTCATCGGCGTCGTGCTCGCCGAAGCCTGGTACTGGCGCCGGCGCGGCGCGGCCGACAAATACGCGCTCAACGACACGGTTTCGAACATGACGATGGGCCTGAGCTACAAGCTCGTCGACGGCGTGTTCGTCGCGCTGCTCGGCAGCGCATTCTTCGACCTCGTCCATCCGTACGGCCTGCAGTACCAGCCGGTGCACGGCATCTGGAGCGTGCTGCTGATTTTCGTCATCAGCGACTTCACGTTCTACGTCTCGCACTTCATCTGGCACAAGGTGCGCTGGTTCTGGACCGCGCATGCCGTCCATCACTCGTCGAACCGCATGAACTATTCGACGGCGCTGCGCCAGAATTATCTGGTCGTGCTCAACGGCGGCAATCTGCTGATCGCGGTCGCGATCGCGCTGGTCGGCTTCAACAAGACCTGGGCGATCGTCGCGCTCGAACTGAACCTGCTGTACCAGTTCTTCCTGCACACCGAGTCGCCGAGTTTCCTCAACCGCTTCGGCGCGGTGCTCAACACGCCGTCGCACCACCGCGTCCATCACGGCGCCAACCCGGCGCAGATCGACCGCAATTTCGGCGGCGTGCTGATCATCTGGGACCGACTGTTCGGCACGTTCCGCGCCGAGAAGGACGCCGGCACGATCGTCTACGGCGTCACCGAACGCCAGCCGCGCTCGTTCAATCCGTTCTATCTGCAGCTGCACGAGCTCGGCACGCTGCTGCGTGATCTGTGGCGCTACAAGGACCCGCGCATTCTCGTCCGCCACCCGGCCTGGGCCGAGCAGCACTACGGCGCGCACAGACCCGGCTGATTCGCGAATCGCGCGCGACGCGCCAGCGCGATCGCGCCGCAGCTGGCATGATGCCGGCGCGCAGCGCAGAACGGCCGCGTTCCCATTCGCACCGGATCCCGCTTCATGCGCGCGCTTTTTCATCTGCTGGCCTGGCTGCCGCTCGGCGCGTTGCAGGCACTCGGCGCCTTCGCCGGCCGGCTGTCGTGGATCTCGAATTCGGCGCGCCGCCGCATTGCGTTGCGCAATCTCGAACGCTGCATGCCGGAACTCGGCGTCGCCGAGCGCGAGCGCATGGCGCGCGCCGCGCTGGCGCACGAGTTCATGACCTATATCGAAACGATCCGTGTCTGGCTCGGCCCGGCGCGGCAGATTCGCAGCGCGGTGAAGCAATGGCGCGGGCTCGACGTGCTCGACCGCGCGTTCGCGCAGAACAAGGGCGTGATCCTGCTGACGCTGCATCAGGGCGCGTTCGAGGCGATCGCGATCCCGATGTCGGAACGCTACCCGTTCTGCGGCCTGTACAAACCGCAGCGCGGCATCTTCAATGAACTGTCGATCAAGGGCCGCACGCGTTTCGGCGGCCAGCTGCGTGCAACCGAAGCCGGCGTGCGCAGACAATCGCTGAGTCTGCTTGCGCAAGGCATGGGCGTGTATTTCATGCCCGACCACGATCCGCCGGAAGGCCGCGGCGTGTTCGTGCCGTTCATGGGCCGGATCGCGCACACGCCGACGCTGGTCGCCAGGCTCGCGCACGAATCCGGTTCGCCGGTCGTCTACATGTTCGGCGAACGATTGCCGCATGCGCGCGGCTTCATCGCGCACTTCATCGACGCGCCGGAAAACATTTCGAGCGGCGATGTGATGGAAGCGAGCGCGGCGATGAACCGCGGCCTCGAACAATGCCTGCGCACCTGTCCCGAGCAGTACTGGTGGGGCTACAAGCGCTTCCGCCGCCAGCCGCCGGGTGTCGAAAAGTTCTACGCCGGCATCTGAGCGCCACTCGTCAGGGTGACGTGTCGTCGCCGATCACGCCGAACTCGACCGGTGCGCGGACATAGAACAGACGCAGTTTCTCCTCACGCAGCCGCGCGAACAGTTGCGCGGACTGCGCTTCGCTGACCGCCATCACGACTTCGAGCGGCTGATCGGCGAGTTCGAAGAAATGCGCGGAATGGATGCGGCCGCCGTGGCCGAGACTTTCGCTCGCCTGGAACACGGTCGCACCGGGAAAGCCGAGTTCCTTGGCGAGCTGCACGAGCCAGTCGGCGAGCGGCTGGTGATGGTGCCGCTGGTCCTGCTGCGTGAACAGGCTGATCTGATATCCGTTCATGAAATGCCTCCTGGTTTTTCAGCGCTGGCTGAGCAGTTGCAAAGACGCCATGCCGGCGATCGTCATCAGCAGCGAACCGCCGACATGCATGATGATCGCGCCGGCCATCAGTCCCAGGCGGCCTTGCTGGAACAGCACCGTGATTTCGGCGGAGAACGTCGAGAACGTCGTCAGGCCGCCGCAGAAACCGGTGATGATCAGCAGCCGCCATTCGGGCGAAAGCCCGGGCGCCTGCGAGAAGAAAGCGATCGCCAGGCCGATCACGTAGCCGCCGATCAGGTTGGCAGCCAGCGTACCGGGCGGCACCGCCGGGAACAGGGCGTTGAGCAGCAGACCGAGCAGCCAGCGCAGCCACGCACCGAGCGCCGCGCCGATTCCGACCGCGAGCAAACCGAAAGCCGTCATCCATCATCTCCAGGTCGAGCAATCACCTTGGAATGCGGGCCATCGACTTTGCATTCGCCTACGGCCCGGAATCTCAAGGCACGGTAGGCATCATCAGCCCGTCGCGGGCGGTTCGAGGAGGAATGCCATCTCCTTGACGCGCAGTATAGCGGGCGGCCCGGCGCGTGGCGTCAACGGTCATTCACACGACCGGCACCTGCCCTCTACAGTCGTCGCAGGATTCACCGTCTTCGATATCGGACGGCATCACGTCCCGGCCATCGCCGGGACCGATCGCAGCTTCGGGAGTAGCCACTCATGCGCACGATGTTCAAGGCCACGCTGACCCTGCTGGCGCTCGCCGCGCTCTCGGCCTGCGGCACCAGCAAGGCACCCGACACGCAGGCCGCGAATGGCGGCGGCGACGCGACCGACGTGCTCGAAACGCAAGCCGCGCAATGCGTGCTGCAAAGCCCGGCGCTGAAAGTCGGCACGACGCCCGACCTGGTGATCGACGGCGTCACGTATACCCATAGCCATCAGCCCGACGCGAAGAGCGCGATCGAAATGCCGATCGCCGACGCCGGGCAAGCGGCCGGCGCCTGCAACAGCAATACGCAGTTCCGTTTCGGCAGCGGCCTGTACGACACGACCGGCCCGATCGGCGGCAACCCGACCGGCCACGGCGACCTGTTCGGCATGGTCGTGCCGCCGCAGGTGCCGAAAGGCATCGACACGCGCCTGTACGCACGCGCGTTCGACATCGCATCGCCGTGCAACGGCAAGCGCGTGGTGTTCGTGTCGGTCGACCTCGGCGCGATCTCGGCGCTGATCCATCAGGAAGTGCTGAAGAAGATCGCCGCCGATCCCTCGCTCGCGCCGCTGTACTCGGCCGACAACGTGATGATCTCGGCGACGCATACGCATTCGGCCGGCGGCGGCTTCGGCGTGCCGGAACTGCCGGATCTGTCGTCGACGCTGCCGGCGATCATCAACAACCCGCTCGTCTACGTCGAAAGCCTGGTGTTCAGCAATGCCGGCTTCGACAGCGACAATTTCAACGCAGTCGTCGACGGCGTCGTCGCCGCGATCCGCCGCGCGCACGCCAATCTCGAAGCGCATCCGCAAAGCGGCAGCATCCGCATGTCGATCAGCCAGCTGCTGAACGCCAACGTCAACCGCTCGCCGCCCGCGTACCGGCAGGACGCCGCGTCGGAGCGCGCGCAGTATCTCGACGAGAACGGCAACGAAGTGAACGTCGACAAGCGCTTCCTGCAACTCAGTCTGATCCGCCGTAATGGCAGCGCCGCCGGCGTCGTCAACTGGTTCGCCGTCCATCCGACGTCGATGGGCAATCACGATCTGATGATCTCGGCCGACAACAAGGGCTGGGCATCGCTGAACTTCGAGAAGATGATGGGCACGCGCTACGTCGCCGACGCCGGCGACGCGCCGGACGGTGCCGACAATTTCGTCGCCGCGTTCGCGCAGACCGACGAAGGCGATTCGGTGCCCGACCTGTTCGTGTTCGACAAGGACGTCGACGGCGGCAACGGCCCCGGCGAAGGCGTGCCGTACGCCAAGCGCGGCGGCACGAACGAACCGTACGAGTTCAACGAGCCCGGCTACCCGCTCGGCCAGCCCGAGGCGACCGCGATCTCCGGCACCAAGCAGCTCGCGCAGGCGCTGCGCGAATTCGGTCAGGGCGACGCGCTCAGCGGGCCGATCGACTATCGCTTTTTCTACGCCGACTTCAGCGCCGACGCGATCACCGATCCGGTCGTGCTCGCCGGCCTGCAGGCCGACGGCTCGCCGGACGCGCTGTACGCCGGCGACAAGACGACCTGCAAGACCGCGCTCGGCTTCGGCTTCGCCGCCGGCGGCGTCAATGGTCCCGGCCCCGGCGCCGCCGGTTTCACCTGCGTCAACGATGCGCCGTCGCCGTACAAGGACGAGATCCGCAACGGCTACAACGGCCTCTACAACGGCACCGGTTATCTGACCGTCGAGCAGAACGACACGCCGATTCCGGTGCCGCTCGCCGGCGTGCCGGTGACCGCCGCGGTGTCGACCGTGCTGTGCGCGCAGGCACTGATCCCGGCATACAGTTGCCAGAACGAGAAGCCGATCTTCCTGCCGTCGGAAACCGATCCGGTGCCGTTCCAGATCCTGCGGATCGGCAATCTCGCGATTCTCGGCGTGCCGTTCGAAGTCACGACGATGTCCGGCCGCCGCCTGCGCAAGACCGTGCTCGATGCGCTCGCGCCGGCCGGCGTCGACACCGTCGTCATCGCCGGCCTCGCCAACGATTACCTGCATTACATGGCGACGCGCGAGGAGTATTCGGCGCAGATGTACGAAGGCGCGTCGACCTACGCCGGGCCGTGGCAGCTCGCCGCGACGCAGCAGGAAGCGCGCAAGCTCGCGCTGACGATGGCCAGCGGCGAGCCGGCGCCGCAAGGCGTGCCGGCCGCCGACATCGCGGTCGGCGTCGACGCGCCGGTCAGCCTCGATCCGCCGTCGAACTTCGGCGCCGTCGTGACCGACGCGAACGCGCAATACACGCAGGGCGATCTGGTCGATGTCAGCTTCGTGTCCGGCTATCCGGGCAACGACCTGAAGACGATGTCGTCGTACGTCCATGCCGAGCGCCGGAACGCGAACGGCGGCTGGGACGTGGTCGCGACCGACCGCGATCCGCAGCTGCGCTTCGTCTGGAACTCGAGTTCGAATCCGCTCAGCACCGAGTTGAACATGGTCAGCGCGTCGACCGCCGAAGTGCTGTGGAAGATCCCGCTGAACACGCCGGCCGGCACGTACCGGCTGCGCCACGACGGCGTGTCGCGCACTTCACGCGGCGCGCCACCGACGCCGTACGAAGCCGTCAGCCGCACGTTCGAGATCAGCGGCACGCCGCAGGTCTGCCCCGGCTATTGAGAACAGCTTCTTTGAGGATTCACGCGCGCAACCGACGGCTGGCCAGCCGGAACGCGTGCGGCGTCTGGCCGGACCAGCGGCGGAATGCGTTGATGAAGCTGGTCGCCTCGGCATAACCGAGTCGCGCGGCGATCTGCTCGATCGACATGCGCGGACCGGTGAGGAATTCCTCGGCGAGCGCCTGCCGGACTTCGTCGCGCAATTCGGCATACGTCGTGTGCTCGTCGGACAGCCGGCGCCGCAGCGTGCGCGCGGTCATGCACAGTTCGCGCGCGCTCGCATCCATGTCCGGCATCTCGGCGGCGCGCGCCGCGAGCAGTTCGCGGACTTTCGATGCCAGCCCGCTGCGCGCGCGGCGCGCGTCGAGCAGCCGGCGGCACTGCTCACGCGCCGCATGCAGTGCGAGTTCGTTGGCGAGCGGCATGCGCTGCTCGAAGCGCGCGCGGTCGAGCACCGCCATCGTCGGCGGCGTCGAGAAGCGCGGCCGCACGCGGAAGAAACGCTCGTAATCGCCGGTGTCGGCCGGCGCCGCAAATGCGAACTGCAGTGCGTCGAGCGCCGGTTCGAACGAGAACAGATCGCGCATCACGGTGACGAAGCAGCTGAAGTCGCGCGCGACGAGAAACGCGCGAACGTCGGACGGCACACCGTCGTCGTCGACGATCACGCGGGTCTGCGCGCCGTGATCCTCGACGTTGAAACGCGTGAACGCGAACGTCAGGTCGAAATACTGCAGCGCGACGTCGAGTGCCGCACGCGGCGTCGGGCTGCTGATGATCGCGAAGCCGAGCACGCCGAACGCGGTAAAGTGATAGCGCTGACCGGCTTCGATGCCGAGACCCGGCGGATCGCCGAGGCCGTTCACCAGATTGCGGATCAGCCGCAGTTCCTGTTCGCCGCTGACGAGGTGATCGGGATCGCCGAGCTGTTGCGCATCGACCTCGGTGCCGGCCAGCGCCGCGTCGATCGTCAGGCCGTGGGCGACGGCGAGCTCGGCCATCAACCGCATGCTGGTGACGTTACGCTGGAAACTCCATCGCGGCACGGCGGGTCTCGCAGACGGGAATGGCCTTGATTATCGATTTTTTGTCCGCGCGTGTCATGTCGGGCGATCGCACAGACGCCCAGAATCGCCACCATTCCAATACAGGCTTCAGGCAGGAGAATCCATGAACACCCGCAATCACGCCGTGGCGGACCTCGCCGCTCCGACCGTCGTCATCATCGGCACCGGCTTCGGCGGCCTCGGCATGGCGATCCAGCTCAAGAAAGCCGGCATCGAATCGTTCGTCATCCTCGAAAAAGCCGGCAGCCTCGGCGGCACCTGGCGCGACAACACCTATCCCGGCGCCGCGTGCGACGTGCAGTCGCACCTGTATTCGTTCTCGTTCGAACCGAAACACGACTGGTCGCGCAAATTCGGCCTGCAGCCGGAGATCCGCGCGTACATGGAAGACTGCGCGACGAAATACGGCCTGCACGCGCACATCCGCTACCACCAGGAAGTCGCGTCCGCGGCTTTCGACAGAACCGCCGGCCTGTGGACGATCACGACCCGTTCGGGCGACGTGCTGAAAGCGCAGGTGCTGATCAGCGCGGTCGGCCAGCTCAACCAGCCGGCCTATCCGCAGATTCCCGGCATCGAGACGTTCCGCGGCCCGGCGTTCCATTCGGCGCGCTGGGAGCATGACGTCGACCTCGGCGGCAAGTCGGTCGCCGTCATCGGCACCGGCGCGAGCGCGATCCAGTTCGTGCCGCAGATCGTGCCGAAGGTGAAATCGCTGAAGCTGTTCCAGCGCTCCGGCGCCTGGGTCGTGCCGAAAGCGGACCGGCCGTTCGCCGCATTCGAACAGCGGCTGTTCAAGTCGCTGCCGCTGTTCGATCGCGCCTACCGCACGCTGATCTACTGGAAGAACGAAGTGCGCGCGCTCGGCTTCACGCGCTTCGGCTGGCTGCTCGAAGCCTGGGCGTGGCAAAGCAGGTTCGTCATGCGCCGCGACGTGAAGGATCCGGTCAAGCGCCGCAAGCTGCTGCCGGATTACAAGATCGGCTGCAAGCGGCTGCTGCTGTCGAGCGACTGGTTCCCGGCGATCGACGACGATCGCGTCGACGTCGTCACCGAGCGCATCGCGCGCATCGAACCGGACGCGGTCGTCACCGCCGACGGCGCGCGTCATCCGGTCGACGCGATCATCTACGGCACCGGCTTCGCGGCGACCGATTTCCTGACGCCGATGAAGATCACCGGCCTCGACGGCCTCGATCTGAATGAAGCGTGGAAGGACGGCGCCGAAGCGTACAAAGGCACCTGCGTATCGGGCTTCCCGAACCTGTTCATCCTCTACGGGCCGAACACCAATCTCGCGCACAGCTCGATCATCTTCATGCTCGAATCGCAGTTCCGCTACGTGATGCAGTGCATACGCGCGCTGAAGGCGCGCGGCCTGTCGTACATGAACGTCCGCGCGCAAAGCCAGCAGCGTTACGGCGAAGCGATCCAGAAGCGCATCCGGAGCAGCGTCTGGGTCGCCGGCTGCAATTCCTGGTACATCGACAAGTCCGGCAAGGTCACCAACAACTGGCCGGGCTACACGTTCAACTTCCGCAGGATGACGCGCAAGCTCGATCTGCGCGATTACGAACTGCAGCCGGCGCCGGCCGTCGTCATCTGAAAGCCGACGGTTGACCGAATAAAGCCACCGCGTGCGCGCCGTCGAACAGGGCCGGCGCTGATCACCGAACATGCTGCCGAAGACCAACAGGAAGTTCTGGGGCTACCTTGCGAATCCACCGGATCACAATGAAGATCCGTAGAGGGCAACACCACCGCGCGACAGCGCAGCGCCGAACGCAGGGCTGAGCGTGATTTACCGGCACTGCCTTTTGAGTGTGCGCGACGCTCTCAGTGGAAGTCGCGCGACAAGTGCGGCAGCCCGGCGATCCAGTGCGAGCGGTCGGCGAATTCCTCGGCGATGACGTGGATGATCCAGCCACCTTCGTCCGAACCCTGTTTCTGCAAGCTGCCGTGCGCGAGCAGGAAGCGGCCGCCGACCACTGTTTCGCGCTGCGCGTCGATCAACGGCGGCCGCACAATCAGGTTGACGATGCCGGTCTCGTCTTCGAGCGTGATGAACATCGTGCCGTTCGCCGAACCCGGCCGCTGGCGGAACATGACGATGCCGCCGACACGTACGTGGCTGCCGTCGGCGATCTCCTGCAACCGCGCGTTCGGCAATACGCGCGCACGTTCGAGGCGCGGCCGCAGCAGTGCCGCCGGATGGCGGCGCAGGCTCAGATGCGTCGACCGATAATCGGCGAGCACGTCCTCGCCTTCGTTCGGCGCAGCGAGCACGACCCCTTCGTCGGGCAAATTGGCGTTGGCAAGCACGTCGTCGAAGTGCTCGTGTCCGCGCGCCTGCCAGTGCGCCTGAAAGCGGTGCCCGGCGAACGGACGCAGCGTATCGGCGTCTGCCAGCACCCCGAGTTCGCGCGCGCTCAGCGCGGCGCGACGCGCAAGATCGTCGATGTCCGCGAACGCCCGCTGCGCGCGCGCGGCCTCAATGCGCTGCGCCGCATCGACGGACAGGCCGCGCACCAGGCGCAGGCCCAGGCGGATCGCGGCGCGTCCTTGCACATCGCGTTCGAGCCGGCAATCGCGGTCGCTGTGCTGCACGTCGATCGCGCGCACTTCGACGCCGCTGCGCTGTGCTTCGGCAATCAGCATCGACACCGGATAGAAACCCATCGGTTGCGCGTTGACGAGCCCACAGAAGAACGCGGCCGGCCGATGGCGCTTCAGCCACGCCGACTTATACGCGAGCAACGCAAAGCTGGCGGCATGGCTTTCCGGAAAGCCATAGGAGCCGAAGCCTTCGATCTGCCTGAAGATGCGCGCGGCGAATTCTTCGCTGTAGTGGCGCGCTTTCATGCCGGCCTTCAGCTCCTCGCGAAACCGATCGACGTGACCGTTGCGCTTCCATGCTGCCATCGCGCGGCGCAGCGCATCGGCGCGGCTCGCCGAGAACCCGGCGGCGACCATCGCGATCTGCATGACCTGCTCCTGGAAGATCGGCACGCCGGACGTGCGCTCGAGCACCCTTCTGATCGGATCGCCGTCGCCTTTCGGATATTCGATCGGCTCCAGGCCCATGCGGCGCCGCAGATACGGATGGACCATGCCGCCCTGGATCGGCCCCGGCCGCACGATCGCGACCTGCACGGTCAGGTCGTACATCGACTTCGGCCGCAGCCGCGGCAGCATCGACATCTGCGCGCGCGATTCGATCTGGAACACACCGATCGTCTCGGCACGGCAGACCATGTCGTAGGTCGCCGTCGTCGCCGCGTCCTCGCCATAGCCATGATCGCGGATGGCTTCGTATTCGATCGCGCCGTCGCCGAACGCATGCAGCAGTTCGAGCATGCGGCGCAGCGCGCTGAGCATGCCGAGTGCAAGCACATCGACCTTCAGCAGGCCCAGCGTTTCCAGATCGTCCTTATCCCACTGGATGACCGTGCGCGCCGGCATCGACGCGTTCTCGACCGGCACGAGCTCGTGCAGCGGCCCGTCGGAGATCACGAAGCCGCCGACGTGCTGCGACAGGTGGCGTGGAAAACTGCCTTCGATCAGCGTGCCGGCGAGCGCCAGCCACTGACGCATGCGCGGCGTGTCGGGATCGACGCCGACTACGCGCAGCCGTTCGGCGAGCCGCGCCGGATCGTCCCACCATGCCAGCGAGCGCGCGACGCGGTCGACGACTTCCTCGCCGATGTCGAGCGCACGGCCGACGTCGCGCAGCGCCGAACGCGCGCGATAGCCGATCACCGTCGCGGCGATTGCGGCGCGCTCGCGGCCGTACTTGTCGAACACGTACTGGATCACTTCTTCGCGCCGCTCGTGTTCGAAGTCGACGTCGATGTCGGGCTCCTCGTCGCGCTCGGCCGACATGAAACGCTCGAACAGCAGCTCGTTGCGCTCGGGATTGACCTCGGTGATGCCAAGCGTGTAGCAGACCACCGAGTTCGCAGCGCTGCCGCGACCCTGGCAGAGGATCTTCCGGCGTCGGGCGAAATCGACGATGTCGGCGACCGTCAGGAAGAACGGCTCGTGGCCTTTCTGCGCGATCAGCGCGAGTTCTTTGTCGATCGTCTTGCGCACCTGCGGCGGACAGCCTTGCGGCCAGCGTACCGGCATGCGCTGCTCGACCAGATGGCGCAGCCAGCTGGTCGGCGTGTGCCCGGCGCCGACGACCTCGCGCGGATACCGATATTTGACCTGCTCGATACGGAATGTGCAGCGCTCGGCGACACACAGCGTCTCGGCGAGCAGCTCCGGCGGATACAACGACTGCAGATCGGCGAGCGCGCGCAGATGGCGCTCGGCGTTTGGAAACAGCCGATGACCGCAGCGCGCGACCGGCCGATGGTGACGCAGCGCTGTCATCACGTCCTGCAGGGCGCGCCGCTGCGCGACATGCATGTGCACGTCGCCGCTCGCGACCAGCGGCAGACCGAAGCGCGCGGCGTACTCGCGCAGATGCGCGAGCCGGTCGGCGTCGCGACCGTCGCGATGCAGCTCAACGGCGATCCACAGGTTCTGCGGATAGCGTTCGCGCAGCCATGCGAGTTCGTCGAGCTCACAATCGCCGCGCGGCACCCACAGCAGGCTGCATCCAGTCAACGCGCCCTCGACATCGGCACGTCGCAGCCGGTACGCGCCTTTCACGCTCGCGCGTCGCGCCTGCGTGATCGCGCGGCACAGGTTCGCATAACCGGCCTGCGTCTCGGCGAGCGCGACGCAGCGCAGGCCGTCGTCGAAGTTCAGTTCGCTACCGACCAGCACGTCGATGAACGGCCGGCCGCTTTCGCGGGCGTGCTTGACCGGCTCGTGCGCGCGCACGGCGCCGGCCATCGAGCATTCGTCGGTCAGCGCCAGCGCGCGATAGCCGAGCGCGTGCGCGGTCTCGACCAGTTCCTGCGGCATCGACGCGCCGCGCTGAAAACTGAACGCGGAGACGGCATGCAGCTCGGCGTATGCCGTCATCCGCGTCATGCCCACAGCCCATGCAGAAACCAGCTTTCGCTGTCGCGCTCGCAGAACACCCAGGCGCGCGCGCGCTGCCATTCGACGACGTAATAATCGCGGCGGCGATCGCCGCCGCTCCACCAGCCGCTCTCGATCCGCTCCGGCGTGCCGGCGGCCGGCGGCCGCACCGGCAACGGCACTGGCTTCTTCAGCAGCCACAACGGTCGCGGCCGGTCGTGCGCGGCCGGATCGCGCGGATCGCCGGTGCGGCGCATCGCCCGTTCCGGTCGATGGTCGGCATGCGGCACCGGCGTCCAGACGGCGGTCTCGCCGAGCCGCGCGGTGATCCGCTCGATCGCGCGCGTCCAGTCGCCGCCGCGATCGGCATCGTCGAACAGATCGTGCTGCGGCACGTCGGCGGCGGCGGTTTCGTCGGCGTGCAGTTCGAGCGCACGCACGGGCGCGGCCAGCGGCGCACGCATGAGCCGTTCGCGCAGTGTCTCGAACAGGCGGGCGCCGTCGCGATGCGCGTCGCCGAAATGCAGCGTGAACGCCGTGCGCCGACGCTGCGCATGCACGCAGACCAGCCGCACGCTGCGCACGCCGGCATCGCGCGCGCGCAGCCAGCCCTGCAGGTCGAACGCCAGCCGGCGCAGCGGGAACAGCAGCGCCTCGACCTGCGCGATTTCGTCGGCCAGCTCGAAGCGGCGATGAAAGACCGGCGGCGGCACGATCGCCTCGGCCGGTTCGGCGAGGCGGCCGCGCAGCTGGTCGAGCGCGCTCAGAGTGGCGCTGCCGAAGCGGCGCGCGAATGCCGCGCGCGGCAACGCGAACAGATCGCCGAGCCGACGCAGACCCATGCCGTCGAACACATCGAGCTGCATTCGCGGCCACGGCAACGCGGCGACCGGCAGCGGCGCGAGCCGGCGTTCGAGTGCCGCCCGGTCCCGCAACGCAATCGGCTGGCCGAGGCTGGCGAACAGCGCGCTCGCGGCGCGCGATGGCGCCACGGCAAGGCTCGCCGCGTATGCGCGTTCGGCGAGTTCCGTGCACAGCGCATCGCGCAAGGCCACGTAGCCGCCGAACAGGCGCAGGCTCGCGGCGATCTCGATCCACAACAGCGCTTGCGGTGCGCGGCCTAGCTCGGCGAGATCGCGGATCTCGATATGGATCGGGCTGCCGTAGCGGTAGCAAGTGTGCGCGAGCTGACGCAGCGCGGCGCGCTCGGCCTTTACGCTGCGCGGCCGCGCGCGCAGCTGCGGTTGCAGCGACAGCGCCGTGCCGAGCGGCGTGCCGACGGCGACGCCGGGCGCGGCGGTGATCAGCCAGCGGCGGGCGCCGTGCTGCTCGGTCACCGCGTCGAACGGCCCGTCGAGGCCGAGCGCTTCGGCCGGCAGATGCGGAAAATGCAGACAGAGCCACAACATCGCGCGCACTCAGGCATCGAGCGCACAGACATGCGTCGGTCGCGCGCCGCGACACTTCAGCACTTCGACGCGCGGCGCGCCGCCGACGCACTCGATCTTCAAGCGCAATGCGGCGACCGACGGCGCCTCGCGCGACGTCAGGCGACGATAGACCAGCGCGATGCCGCCGCCGGTTTCGGCGGCGAGCTGCAGGCGGCGCTGCGCGAGCGGATCGAGGCGGTCCTGCCACAGCAGCACGGCGCCGGCGCGTGCACGCAGCAGTTCTTCGGCCGCCCACAGCGCATCGCCGTCCCCGATCGTGTCGACGACCGCGAGCTGCGCGAGCGCGATCCCGTGCCGCCGCAGCGCCGGCGCATACGGCAGATGCGGCGGCGCGATCAGCGCGAGCTTGCGTCCGGCCTGTGTCAGACGCGCGGCGAGCGGCATCGCCAGCCGCAGCTCGCCGACGCCGGGCGCCGCATAGACGATTTCACTGAGGTTCGCACACGGCCAGCCGCCGCCGGGCAGCAGCGCGTCGAGCTGCGCGTGGCCGGTCGCCTCGGCGCGCAGCGACGCCTGCTCCGCGCCGCGCCAGAGGCGCGTATCGCGCAGCAGCGCCTGCAAGGATTCGGCACGCGTGCTCATGAACCACGGATCAGGCGGGATTGAAGCCGCCGTCGCGGATCAGGCCGACGGCACGGCCTTCGATCACCAGTTCCTGACGTTCGAGATCGATGCGGATCGGCGCGAAGTCCGGATTCGCCGGCAGCAGACGCACCAGGCTGCCGTGCCGCTCGAAGCGCTTGACGGTGACCTCCTCGCCGAGCCGCGCGACGACGATCTGGCCGTTCTCGGCGACCGGCGTGCGTTTCACCGCGAGCAGATCGCCGGGCAGGATGCCGGCATCGCGCATCGACCAGCCTTGCACACGCAGCAGGAAATCCGGCGCCGGATGGAACAGCGAACGATCGAGCTTGTAATGCGCCTCGACGCTTTCCGTCGCCAGCATCGGCATGCCGGCCGCGACCCGGCCGAGCAGCGGCACGCCGTCGGCGTGGGCGCGCGCTTCATTGACCGCGTCCGTCGCCCGCACGCGGATGCCGCGCGAAGTGCCGGCGCGCAGATCGATCGCGCCCTTGCGCGACAGCGCGCGCAGATGGTCCTCGGCGGCAGTCGGCGAACGAAAGCCGAACGCCGTGACGATTTCGGCGCGCGTCGGCGGCGCGCCATGCTCGGCGCAGTGGCGGACGATGAAATCGAGAATTTCAGCCTGGCGCGGCGTCAGTTCATCCATGAGAGCGGATTCGATAACTGTTTTTATATACAGTATCCCAGCATCGGCAAACTGTAAATCCATGCAGTGATATTGCGACGCTGCCGGACACTTGCCAGGCGCACGCCGTCCGGATGCAGTGTGCGCCGGCGGCGCCGTGGACGTTAAAGTGCGCACCCCCGGAGCGGTTTGCAGCGGAGAACGGCGTGGAAAAGCAGGAAGCCCAGGCGATTGCCAGCCTCGTAAGGAAGATCGAGGAACAGTTGATCGAACTGCGCGGCGCGGAGATCGCGAACACGCTCGCGATGCGCGCCTTGATCGACAGCCAGAGCAACGCTGAACAACTACGGGCGACGATTTCCGCCGACCTCGGCGCCGCCTGGCCCGCCGATCCGCAGGCGAGCGCTGAAGAACGCGCGCTGCGCAAGGCCGTGCAGAAAACCCTGAAGCAGCTCGGCTGCACATTGCCGCACTAGTACCCTGTCCTGCCCGTCCGCGCGCCGGCGCCGCGCGCGACCGAAAAACATGAGGAGCCACACCCCGTGATGTCGATCGTCAAGCCGTTCATGCGCCTTGCCTGCGCCGCCGCACTGCTGATGCCGGCGGCCGCGTTCGCCGATGCCGTCGGCGACGGCGACACCATCGTCGTCACCGCGACGCGGCTGCCGGAATCGAGCTTCGAAGTGCCGGCCTCGGTCGACGTGATCGACGGCGCACGTTTCCGCGACGACACGCTGGCGGTGAACCTGTCGGAAGGCCTGTCCGGCGTCGCCGGCCTGATGGCGCGCGATCGCCAGAACTATGCGCAGGACACGCAGATCTCGGTGCGTGGTTTCGGCACGCGTTCGAGCTTCGGCATTCGCGGCGTGCGCCTGTTCGCCGACGACATCCCGGCGACGCAGCCGGACGGCCAGGGCCAGATCTCGCATTTCGGTCTGGCCAGCGCCGACCGCGTCGAGGTACTGCGCGGGCCGTTCTCGGCGCTGTACGGCAACTCGTCGGGCGGCGTGATCCGCATCTTCACGGCCGACGGCCATGATCCGGCCAGCATCTACGGCGGCTTCGCCGGCGGCAGTTTCGACACGTACCGCGAAAGTCTCGGCGCGCAGGGCAAGCTCGGCATCGCCGACTACAATTTCGCTTACTCGAATTTCCGCACGGAAGGTTTTCGCGACCACAGCGCCGCGAAGCGCCGTTCGTTCAACGGCAAGCTCAATCTGCAGCTCGGCGACGCCGATCGCCTCAGCTTCGTGCTCAACGATTTCCGCTCGCCCGAGGCGCTCGATCCGCTCGGGCTGACGCGCGCGCAGTTCGATGCCAAGCCGAAACAGGCCGCGCCGCAGGCCGATCAGTACGACACGCGCAAGAGCGTCGCGCAGACGCAGGGCGGCATCACGTGGTCGCATCGCATCAGCGACGCGCAGAGCACCGAGCTGATCGGCTATTACGGCGCGCGCGACATCGTGCAGTTCCTGTCGATTCCGCCATCGGCGCAGAACAGCCCGACGCATTCCGGCGGCGTCATCGATCTCGGTACCGATTACGGCGGCACCGAAGCACGCTGGCGCTATCGTGGCGGCAATGCCGAACGGCCGTGGACGATCGTCGCCGGCGTCAGCTATGACGATCTGCGCCAGCATCGTCAGGGCTACGAGAATTTTGTCGGCGACGAACTCGGCGTGCGCGGCGCGCAGCGGCGCGACGAGATCGACACGGTCTACAGTTTCGACCAGTACCTGCAGGGCAGCTGGCGTTTCGCCGAACGCTGGGACGCGCAGCTCGGCGTCCGCCACAGCCGCATTGCGTTCGATTCGAACGATCATTACGTGACCGCCGACAATCCGGATGACAGCGGCAA
>DASSVA010000217.1:0-3365 GCA_035706385.1 Solimonas sp.
GATGCCGGGCATGACCGAAGGCCACGCGCACCTGTCGTTCGAGGCGGTGACGGCGACCGAAGACCTCATCACGCCGTCGCCGGAAGCGCACACGCTGCTGACCGCGCGCGTCGCCAAGGTGCTGCTCGATCACGGCTTCACGAGCGCCTGGGGCGCGTCGGAAGCCAAGCTGCGGCTCGGCGTCGCGGTGCGCGACGCGGTCAATGCCGGCCAGCTGCCGGGGCCGCGCATCCGCGCCGGCTCGCTCGAAATCACCGTCACCGGCGGCATGGGCGACGAGAGCCGCGAACACAATCCGCGCAAAGGCCCGTCGATCGTCGTCGATGGCCCCGAGGAAATGCGCAAGGCGGTGCGCCTGTCGTGCCGCGAAGGCTGCGACAACATCAAGCTCGACGTGTCCGGCGATCCGTTCTATCCGAACACGCCGTCGCACACGACGCCGATGTCGTACGAAGAAATCAGGATGGCGGTTGATACCGCGCATGCGTACGGCCGTCGCGTCAACGCGCACACGCGTTCGATCGGCGGCAGCAAGGCCTGCCTGAAAGCCGGCGTCGACATGCTGTACCACGTCGAATATTCCGACGACGAACTGCTCGATCTATTCGAGGCGAACAAGGACCGCGTGTTCGTCGCGCCGACCGTGAGCCTGTTCCACACGATCCACCACACCGAGGCCGCCGGCATCGGCCTGACGACGGAGATCGGCGGCTACATGGGCATTCCCGGTCTGCTCGAAGCGTCGGCGAAGACCCACACCGAACTGCGCAAGCGCGGCATCCGCCACCTGATCGGCGGCGATTACGGTTTCAAGTGGAGCCCGAACGGCAGCAACGCGCGCGACATCGAGTTCTTCGTCAAGTACTACGGCTACACGCGCGCCGAAGCGCTGCGCTGCGCGACCGCCAACGGCGGCGCGGCGATGATGATGGGCACCGGCGAAAAGCTCGGCGAGATCCGCGACGGTTTTCTCGCCGACCTGCTGCTCGTCGACGGCGATCCGCTCAGCGATTCGTCGGTGCTGCTGAACGCCGATCGTCTCGTGCTGATCGTGAAGAACGGCGAGATCCACAAGAACGGCGTCGCCGCGGTCGAACGCCGCGTCGCCGCCTGAAACCGCGTTACGGAGAAGCCGATGTCCGAAGTCAGAGAAGCCAAGCGCCAGACCGCCGCCGCCAAGGGCGAAGCCCGCTGCCCGGGCGCGCCGAGCACGCAGGAGATCATCGCCGCCGACAAGGTCGCGGCGCCGGACTGGGTTCGTTCCGAGTCGTACCGCTTCCTCGGCGACGAGGACATTCCGAAGGACCGCTACCTCGATCCGGCGTTCGCGAAGAAGGAAATGGAAAACCTCTGGACGCGCACCTGGCAGTTCGCGTGCCGCGAGGAACACATCCCGGAAGTCGGCGACTACCACGTCTACGATCTCGGCCCGCATTCGTTCATCATCACGCGCGTCGCCGCCGACGACATCCGCGCGTATTACAACGCCTGTCTGCATCGCGGCACCAAGCTGCGCGCGTCGGGCACCGAGGGCAATGCCGAGGAATTCAAGTGCACGTTCCACGGCTGGACGTGGAATCTCGACGGCAGCCACAAGGAAACGCTCTGCACCTGGGATTTCCCGCACGTCGATTTCAAGAACCTGTCGCTGCCGCAGGCACGCGTCGAGCGGCTCGGCGGTTTCGTGTTCATCAACATGGACGCGAACGCGCCGTCGCTCGCCAAGTATCTCGGCGACGAGGCGAAAGCGCACATCGACGCGTGGAAGCTCGAGAACCGCTACGTCTATCTGCACGTCGCCAAGCGCCTGCCGTGCAACTGGAAACTGGCGATCGACGCGTTCCTCGAGGCGTATCACGTCATCGAGACGCATCCGCAGGTCGCGCCGTCGAACGGCGATGCGAATTCGCAGTACGACATCTACGGCGAGCACGTCAACCGCTTCATCTCGCCGCTCGGCGTCGTCAGCCCGCATCTGTACGGCAAGGTCAGCGAGCAGGACGTCCTCAACCAGTTCACGCTCGGCGACAGCAGCGCGCTCGGCGACAGCAAGTTCACGCTGCAGGACGGCGGCACGGCGCGCGGCGTGATGGCCGAGATGTTCCGCGGCATGTTCGAGAAGGCGACCAACACCGATCTGTCCGCGGTCTCCGATTCGGAGCTGCTCGACTGCTTTTCGTACACGGTGTTCCCGAACGTGTTCCTGTTCCCCGGCATCTCGCTGCCGATGGTCTACCGCTTCCGCCCCGATCCGCGCGATCACCGCAAATGCCTGTACGAGGTGCTGTTCCTGCGGCCGGTGCCGAAGGACGGTACGCGGCCGATGCCGGCCGAGCCGATCCGGCTCGAAGACCACCAGTCGTTCACGGAAGCCGAGGGCATGGACCCGGGTTTCGGCGCGATTCTCGATCAGGACACCGACAATCTCGTGCTGCAGCAGGAAGGTCTCGAAGCGAGCGCCAAGCCGGGGCTGACGCTCGGCAACTATCAGGAAATCCGCGTCCGGCATTTCGAGCGCGCGGTCGACAAGTACGTCGACGGGAAGAAGTAGCGCTGCCTCTGTGTGCCGTCATTCCCGCGAACGCGGGAATCCAGGGGTTGACGGACAACCCTGCGTTCGCCGCTCTGGATTCCCGCTTGCGCGGGAATGACGGCAGAACGTTTCTTCACGTCAATCAACCATGGAAACTGCGATGACGACGCCGACCGCTTTCCAGCGTGTCCTGCCGCTCGCCGAACTGCCGGCCGGCGCGAAGAAACCGCTGGTCGTCGACGGCAAGCCGGTACTGCTGTGCAATGCCGGCGGCCGGATCCACGCGATCAGCAACGTCTGTTCGCACAACGAAAAGCCGCTCGAACGCGGCCGCGTCGGCAACGGCTGGATCGCCTGCCCGACGCACGGCGCGCGCTTCGATCTGGCGAGCGGCAAGGCGCTGTGCCTGCCGGCCACCAAACCGATCGCCGTCTACGAGGCACGCGTCGTCGACCAGTGGATCGAGGTGGCGGTCACCGGCTGACGGGTCCGTCGCGCCGGCGCCGAACAACTGCGAGAGCCCATGACGTCGCACATTTCGCTCGAACGACAGGCTGGCGGCATCGCGCTGCTGAAGCTCGATCGCGCCGACGCACGCAACGCGCTGACGCTGGCGATGGTGCGCGAGCTGCATGCCGCGCTCGACGCGCTCGCCGCCGATCGCGACTGCCGCGTCGTCGTGCTGGCCGGGGAAGGCCGCGGTTTCTGCGCCGGGCTCGATCTGAAGATCGCCGTGTTCGGCGACGAGGCCGCGCGCAACGCGAGCGAGGCGATGGCGCTGCAGGAACTGTTCGCCGGCACGGTCACGCGGCTGCGGCGTCTGCCGCAGCCG
>DASSVA010000218.1:0-2251 GCA_035706385.1 Solimonas sp.
CATGCAGCTCGCCGTCGTAGACCAGCGGCGGCGCGACGCCCGGCACCGCCATGCTGGTCGCGGTCCACAGATACAGCGGACCGCGGTCATGGGTCGCGGCGCAGCCCTTGGTCAGATTGGTGCTGACGCAGAAATACGGCCGGCGCAGCGCCTCGATGGTTTCGTCGCCGAAAATGTCGTGCAGGTGACGGACGAACTTGCGGCCGCGGATCAGCGACACCGTCGGCAGCACGTAGTCGTTCAGATAGTTGTGATCGACGAACGTGTCGCGCGCGATCCGCCGGATATCGTCCAGATCGTGTCCGGTCGACAGCAGCGCGCCGAAAAACGCGCCCATGCTCGAACCGCCGACGACGTCGACCGGGATGCGCAGATCGTGCAGCGCGTGCAGCAGGCCGAGATGCGCGAAGCCGCGCGCGCCGCCGCCGCCGAGCACGAGGCCGACGCCGCGGCCGGTCAGTTGCCGCGCGAGCCGGGCGACGTCGTCGTCGTGATCGGGCCGCACGAAGTAATGCGCCTGCGCGCCGACGCGCAGCCGCCAGCCGAGCACGTCGGGCGCCGCGACGCCGTCGGCGCGGACGATGACGAGATCGACCGGCGCGCGTGCGCCGCTGGCGTGCAGCGCTTCGATCATCTCGCCCTGCGGTTCGCGGTCGCGCGCGTCGATCACCAGCAGGATGCGATCGGCCTGCGCCATGCAGCGCCGCGCCCAGCGCTGCAGGCCGCCGTCGGCGAGATAGATCGGCTGCACGTCCTGCGCTTCGAGCGCGTTGAGATATTCGATCAGGCGTCGCGCGGCGACGGCGTCGGTGCGCATCGCGCGGCGATCGTCGGCATCGAACGCGCGTTCGACGACGCCGGTGTCGACCAGTTGCGTCTCGCCGAGCTTCGACAGATACGCGTGCAGTCCTTCGGCGAGCCGCCGCGCCGGCGCCGATGGCGTCGCCGGCACGACCGCGAGGCTGTTGCGCCGGTGCACGGTCGGCTGCGATTTCGGATTCGCGTTCTGCCGCAGCCGCCGCGCGACCAGTCGCGTCAAGCGCAGCAGCGCTTCCGGGAACTGCTGGAACGCCTGCAGCACCGGCTCGGTCGGCAACCGCACCAGCACGCTGTCGCGCACCGCGTAGACGTCCGCCGAATGCACTTCGCCGAGCAGCGCGCTGATCTCGCCGGTCGGCTGCAGGCGCGTGATGACATCGGTCGTGCGACCGTCGGCGAGCGTCGCGCGCAATCGTCCGGTGGCGACGACATAGAGATGATCGGACGGCGCGCCGCGCGCGAACAGCAGTTGTCCGCTGGTGACGTCGACCAGCGTCGCCTGCATCGCCAGGCGGTCGAGCGCCGCCGCATCGAAACCGGCGAACAGCGGCGACTGCTCGAGGATCTCGCGCGCATTCATGGGCTCGCAGTCTAGTCGAGTCGCTGGCGACGATGGGCGCCGCGAAATGCCATATCCGCGTCCTATACTGGCAGGCCCCGTGATCGCAGCGGAGCCCCGATGAGAATCCACTTGCCTGCCCGTTTGTCCGTGCTGCTCGCCGGTCTCGCCGCGGCGGCCTGCAGCATGACGCCGGCGCTGCCGGCCAACGACGCCGCATGGACGGCGGAACGCTACGTCGCCGCGGTCTGGAACCTGCCGGCCGAAGCCGGCCCCGCGTCGCGGCTCGACATGCGCGGTCTGGAAATCGAACGGCTGCGCGCGCAGATGCAGAACCGCTATGCCGATCTGAAACCGGCGCTCGACGACGGCATCATCGGCCTGACCGCCGACGGCTTCGTCGCGCTCCGCGACCCGGATGCGGTGCCGGTCGCCGAGCGCGGCCGGCTGCGTGCGCTGGCCGCCAACGAGAACGCCGACCGCAGCGCGCTGTACCGGCAGATCGCCGTACGTAACGACGAGCCGGCGTGGCAGGCGCCGCTGCGCGAGGTGTTCGCGCAGCGTTGGATCGTGCGCGCCGCACCGCTGTGGTGGATCCGCGATGCGAACGGCAACTGGCAGCAGAAAGGCGTGGCGTCAGAAAACGCTGCCGGCGAATCGCCACAGCAGATAGCCCCCGACGACGGCGAGCCCGAGCCACAATAGCCGGCGGCCGCGCCGCGGCGCGGCCGCCGGCGCGACGCCGAGCCGCGCATCGAGATGCGCATCGAGCAGATCGAGGTTGCGGCGGTTCGACTTGAACACGAAGTCGGCGACATCGCCGAGCAACGGCACGACGCCGAGCAGCACGTCGAAGACGATGTTGCCGATCAT
>DASSVA010000219.1:0-2098 GCA_035706385.1 Solimonas sp.
CGCCGAGGAAGACCGGATTGGCTGGAGGTGCGGTGCCGATGGCCATAGCGGGAGACGGAAAGGGCGCGGACGCCGGAACGAGTGATGCCGAATGTAGGGTGACGCCGGGGCGCGGTCAATCAGGGCGCCGGCGCGACACGCTGCGCCAACGGAAAACGGGCGGAAGGTTCCGCCCGTTTTCCGTATCACCGCAAACCGCGCGCGAGCCGATCAGTTGCGCTTCATCGAATCGAAGAACGCGGCATTGGTCTTGGACTGGCGCATGCGGTCGATCAGCAGTTCCATCGCCGCGACCTCGTCCATGTCGTGCAGCAGCTTGCGCAGGATCCAGACCTTGTTGAGATCGGTCGGATCCATCATCAGCTCTTCCTTGCGCGTGCCCGAACGGTTGATGTTGATCGCCGGGAACACGCGCTTCTCGGCGATGCGGCGCTCCAGATGGAGCTCCATGTTGCCGGTGCCCTTGAATTCCTCGTAGATCACCTCGTCCATCTTCGAGCCGGTATCGATCAGCGCCGAGGCGAGGATCGTCAGCGAACCGCCTTCCTCGATGTTGCGCGCGGCGCCGAAGAAGCGCTTCGGTTTCTGCAGGCCGTTGGCATCGACGCCGCCGGTCAGCACCTTGCCCGACGATGGTGCGACGGTGTTGTACGCGCGCGCCAGACGCGTGATCGAGTCGAGCAGGATGACGACGTCGCGCTTGTGCTCGACGAGCCGCTTGGCTTTTTCGATCACCATCTCGGCGACCTGCACGTGACGCGATGCCGGCTCGTCGAACGTCGACGCGACGACTTCGCCGCGCACCGTGCGCTGCATGTCGGTGACTTCTTCCGGACGTTCGTCGATCAGCAGCACGATCAGATAGACGTCCGGATAGTTCGCGGCGATCGACTGCGCGATGTTCTGCATCATGATCGTCTTGCCGGCTTTCGGCGGCGAGACGATCAGGCCGCGCTGGCCCTTGCCGAACGGTGCGACCAGATCGATCACGCGCGCGGTGATGTCCTCGGTCGTGCCGTTGCCGCGCTCCATCTTGTACTGCTTGTCGGCGAACAGCGGCGTCAGGTTTTCGAAGCTGACCTTGCGCTTGGAGACTTCCGGCGGCTCGAAGTTGATCGTGTCGACCTTGAGCAGCGCGAAATAGCGCTCGTTGTCCTTCGGCGAACGCACGCGGCCGGTTACCGAGTCGCCGGTGCGCAGCGCGAAGCGGCGAATCTGGCTCGGCGAGATGTAGACGTCGTCCGGGCCGGCGAGGTACGAGCTGTCCGGACCGCGCAGGAAGCCGTAGCCGTCCTGCATGATTTCCAGCACGCCTTCGGTGTAGATGTGCTCGCCGCGCTTGGCGGCGGCGCGCAGCAGCTGGAACACCAGATCCTGCTTCTTGATCCGCGCGATGTTTTCGAGGCCCTGCGACTCGGCGAGTTCGAGCAGCTCGGACGCCGTCATCCGCTTCAGATCCTGCACGCGGATGATCTTCGGCGGTTCCGGCGGCGTCTGCGGCGCGCCGTTGGCGCCGCCGCTTTCGTCGTCGTCGGCCATCTGCGGGACCGGCATGCGCGGCTGGCCGGCGTGCGCCTCGGCGCTCAGCGACAGCTCGAGCTCCTCGTCGCCGCCCTCGACATCATCGGGCTGGATGTCTTCCGGGAAGCCCTGGTTGCCATTGTGATTGCCATTGCTGTTGCCACCACCCTGGTTGCCACCACGGTTCTGGCCGCCACGCTGGAAACGACGACGGTGTTTCATCGGAGGCTTGTTCAAGCGACGTTGTTCAGGTGAGGAGTGACGAAAGCGGCGAGCTGTGCCTTGTGCACGGCGCCGACCTGGGTTGCAGCGGGCTGGCCGTTCTTGAACAGGATCAGCGTCGGGATGCCGCGGATGCCGAGCGCCGCCGGCGTCTGCGGATTCTCGTCGACGTTGAGCTTGACGACCTTCAGCTTGCCGGCGTTCTCGGCGGCGACCTGATCGAGGATCGGCGCGATCATGCGGCACGGGCCGCACCATTCCGCCCAGAAGTCGACGAGAACGGGCTTCTCGCTCTGGATGACCTCCTGATCGAAGGTCTCGGTCGTCACGTTGAGTGCCATTGGTCCTTCCGTGT
>DASSVA010000220.1:0-5680 GCA_035706385.1 Solimonas sp.
CCGGTCGCGCGCATGGCGCGTTCCTGCAAAAAAGGGGCGCTGCGTCAGCGGTTCTCGGGCAACGGGATGAACTCGGTTTCGCCGGGCACTTTGTCGAAACGCTGCGCTTTCCAGTCGGCCTTGGCCTGGTCGATGCGCGCGGCGCGGCTCGACACGAAGTTCCACCAGATCTGCCGTTCGCTGAGCGGCTCGCCGCCGAGCAGCATGAGGTGCGTGTCGCGCGTCGCGTGCACGCTGACGTCGGCGCCTTCCGCGAACACCGGCATCGCGCTTTCGCCGAACATGCGGCCGGCGATCTCGACGGCGCCGTCGACGACGTACAGCGCGCGCTCGCGGTAAGCGTCCGGCATGGTGAGCGTCGCGCCGGCGCGCAGATGCGCCTCGACGTAGAACGTCGGCGACGCGCATTCGACCGGCGAGCGCAGGCCGTACGCCTCGCCGGCGATCACGCGCAGCCGCACGCCGTCGGCGTCGCGACCCGGCAAGGCGCTCGCGGGGTAATGGACAAAGGCCGGATCGCATTCCTCGGCGTCGTC
Source organism: Solimonas sp. (assembly GCA_035706385.1). Taxonomy (GTDB): domain Bacteria; phylum Pseudomonadota; class Gammaproteobacteria; order Nevskiales; family Nevskiaceae; genus Solimonas. The sequence continues at coordinate 537 of DASSVA010000220.1, forward strand.
GGGCAGCGCGACCCACGACTGGATGCCGTGCACGCGCGCGCCGTGTTCGCGCGCGTCGGCCGGACTGCGTTCGGAATGGACGATGCCGCGGCCGGCGGTCATCCAGTTCAGATCGTCGGGGCGGATCGTCTGCACGCTGCCGAGCGAATCGCGGTGATCGATCGCGCCGTCGAACAGATACGTGACGGTCGCAAGACCAATATGCGGATGCGGCCGCACGTCGGTGCCGCGACCGGGTGCGAAATTCCACGGGCCCATGTGATCGAAGAAGACGAACGGGCCGACCATCTTGCGATGGCCGATCGGCAGCACGCGGCGCACGGTGTCGCCGTCGCCGAGATCGCGGACGCGGCCCTGCAGGACATCGATGATCGGATCGCTGGCGTTCATGGCGGGCTCGCGTCGGGACGAAAGCCACAGGATACGACAGCCGCCGCGCGGCGCGCGTTTCAGTTCAGCGGCGCGGCGGCCTGCGTGGCCGGGCTCGGCGAACGGCGCGCGGTGCCGCGATCGCCGGGCAGCGGCGACGGCTTGTCGCGGAATGCCCGGTCGGCCTGTTCGGCGAAGATCTGTCGCTGGCGTTCGCAGGCTTCGATCGTCGCGCGCAGATCGCTGAGCAGGCCGCCGGCTTCGCCGTCGAGATCGAGCGGCACCGGCAGCAGGCGCTGTTCGCGGTGATACGCATGCAGCGCGAGCCGCGCGAGCGTGACCGGCGCGAGCAGCGCGTGCGTCAGCCACACCGACAGCGCGAGCGCGAGCAGCGTCGCCGCCGTGGTCCAGCCGAGCAGGCGTTCCGGCTGCCAGTGCTGCGGCGCGAACAGCAGAAAGCCGATCATGACCAGCAGCGGCGTCATGCTGGCGAGCACGAGCACGCCGTAGAACTTGTCGGCGAGCTGTTCGAACGGCAACCAGTGACGCAACTGGCGATAGCGGTGCAGGGGCAGCGTTTGCATGGCCGGCGCAGGATAGGGTGCGCCGCCGGTCGCGCCGCGCCGGCCGCGCCGAACGCGGCAAACGGGCCGACCGGCGCGGCGCGGTCAGCCGAATCCTGAAGGGTGGTGTCGGAGATCGCCTGCAACAGCCGCCGTCGCACCCGTAGGAGCGCCGCTTCGGCGCGACCGGATGTTTCAACAATGTTCGCATTCCACGTCGGTCGCGCCGGCGGCGGTCGGTGACGCGCTCAGCGGATGTCGACGCGCGGCGGCGGCGGCGCCGGTTTCGGGATCGGCAGCGGCACGACGTGCGTCGGATGGCCGCCGGCTTCGAGCCGCTGCTGCACGGCGAGCGGCATCTGGTTGTGCAGCCAGCGCGTCAGCAGCGTCTCGTGCTCGAACACCAGCTTGCTCGAAAACACCACGGACTTCGGGAAGTCGGCGAACACTTTCGGCAGCAGCGCCATCAGTTCGCCGAACGGATCGCCGCCATAGGTCTGGTAGGACGTCGCGGCGAGGCCGCGGCTCGCGCAGTAGCTGGTGAAATAGTTCAGCGAGTTCTCGATGCGCGCGCGCAGCGACTTGAGCGTGCGTTCGCTGTTGAACGCCTCCTTGTCGACTTCGCCGACCGAGACGAACACGAGGTTGTGGAAACGGCCGGGGAAGGTGTCGAGCACCCAGCGCAGCGCCTGCATGCCGGCGCCGCGGCTGTTGCCGACGAGGATCACCGCGGTTTCCTGCGACGGGTCCGGTGCGCCAGCGACGGCGTCTTCGTCCCAGTCCGGCTTGACGGCGTAGACCTGGTCGACGCGCTGCATCAGTTCGCGGATCTGCTCGTAGTGGCGGTGGATGACGAGGCAGAAGCCGACCACCGCGCCGGTGATGGCGATCGTCACCCAGCCGCCGAGCATCAGCTTCTCGGCGACGATCACGACGAGGATGGCGGCGCAGACGAGGAAGCCGATCGCGGCGGTCGCGAACCGCGTCTTCCAGTCGAGCTGGTAGAGGCGCCGTTCCCACCAGTGCCGGCACAGGCCGAACAGCGACAGCGAGAACGTCAGGAACACGTTGATGCTGTACAGCACGACCAGCAGCCGCACCTGGCCGCGCGTCAGCAGCAGGATCACGAGCGCCGAAATGCCCATCACCAGCACGCCGTTCTGCGTCACCATGCGGCTCGACAGCTGGCGGAACTGGCGCGGCACCCAGCGATCGGTCGCCATGCTCGCGAGCACCGCCGGACCGCCGAGAAAGCCGGTGTTGGCGGCGACCAGCAGCAGGCCGGCTTCGAGCGCCAGCACGATCCACATCGCCGTGTCGACGTGCGCGCCGCTCAGTGACAGGCTGTTCAGCACCAGCCGGAACGTCACCGCGTTGAGCGTCTGGCCGTGCGTCGGCGAGGCGTCCCACAGCAGGTACAGCAGGATGATGCCGCCGGCCGTGAACGCCAGCGACAGCGCCATGTAGAACATCGTCCAGTGGCCGGTGCGCACGCGCGGCTCGGCGAGCATGTTGACGTTGTTCGATACCGCCTCGATGCCGGTGTAGGTGCCGGCGCCGACCGAATACGCGCGCAGGAACAGCGCGACGGTGAACAGCCAGCCGGACTGTTTCGACAGTTGCAGCGTTTCCGCCCAGGTTTCCTGCACGACGCCGTGCAGCGCCGCGGCGTGGTAGTGGATGCCGTAGACGATCAGGAACGCGTGCGTGAGGAAGAAGCCGAGGAAGATCGGCGCCAGCACCAGGATCGATTCCTTGACGCCGCGCAGGTTGAGCACGATCAGCAGCACGATGATGCCGAGTTCGGCGCCGAGCTTGTAGACCTGCGCGTCGGCGGCGAACAGGCTGAACATCGCGTCGGCGCCGCTGGCGACCGAGATCGCGATCGTCAGCACGTAGTCGACGATCAGCGCCGAGCCGGACACCAGCCCGGCGTACGGGCCGATCAGCTGCGTCGCCGCCTTGTAGCCGCCGCCGCCCGACGGGAACAGTTCGATGACCTGGTTGTAGGCCAGCGAAATGATGAACACGGTCAGCGCCGTCGCACCGGCCAGGTACAGCGCCAGCGGCGTGTGGTCGGCGAGCGCGATGAATGCTTCTTCGGGGCCGTAGCACGACGACGACAGGCCGTCGGCGCCGAGCCCGATCCACGCCAGCAGCGCGATCAGCACGATGTGCTTGCGCGTCTTCGGATCGAACGGATCCAGCTTCTTGCCGAAAACCAGGCGGCGGGCGCTCTGCAGGACGCTCATCAAGGGCTGCGGTCGTGCGAAAGCGGGCGATTCTAGCACCGTGGCCAAAACTTGCCCTATCGCTGTCACCGGCCGCCGCGTACAATCCGCGCCCCGCTTTTGCGCTCCCGAGCAGGTCGTCCCTGTGATTCAGAATCTCCGCAACATCGCCATCATCGCCCACGTCGACCACGGCAAGACCACGCTGGTCGACAAGCTGCTGCGCCAGTCGCAGACGCTCGACGCGCGCGAACAGCTCGGCGAACGCATCATGGATTCCAACGATCTGGAACGTGAGCGCGGCATCACGATTCTCGCCAAGAACACGGCGATCCGCTGGACCGACAAGCGCAACGGCACCGAGTACCGCATCAACATCGTCGACACGCCGGGACACGCCGACTTCGGCGGCGAAGTCGAGCGCGTGCTGTCGATGGTCGACTGCGTGCTGCTGCTGGTCGATTCGGTCGACGGGCCGATGCCGCAGACTCGTTTTGTGACGCAGAAGGCGTTCAACATGGGTTTGAAGCCGATCGTCGTGCTCAACAAGATCGACCGCCCCGGCGCGCGGCCGGACTGGGTCGTCGATCAGGTGTTCGAGCTGTTCGACCGTTTAGGTGCGACCGACGAGCAGCTCGACTTCCCGTTCATCTACGCCTCGGGCCTCAACGGCTACGCCGGCCACTCGGCCGACATTCGCGAAGGCGACATGACGCCGCTGTTCGAGACCATCGTCGACAAGGTGCCGGCGCCGCAGGTCGACGTCGACGGTCCGTTCCAGATGCAGATCACCTCGCTGGCGCATTCGACCTACGTCGGCATCATCGGCACCGGCCGCGTCAAGCGCGGCAGGATCAAGACCAACACGCCGGTCGCGGTCGTCAGCCGCGACGGCGCGGTGCGCAACGGCCGCGTGCTGCAGGTGCTCGGCTTCATGGGCCTCGACAAGGTCGAAGTGCCGGAAGCGCAGGCCGGCGACATCATCGCTATCACCGGCATCGAAGAGCTCGGCATTTCGGAAACGGTCTGCGACGCGAAGGCGCCGGAGCAGCTGCCGACGCTGCAGGTCGACGAACCGACGATGAGCATGATCTTCGAGGTCAACAAGTCGCCGTTCGCCGGCAAGGAAGGCAAGTTCGTCACCTCGCGGCAGATCGGCGACCGCCTGACGCGCGAGCTGCGCACCAACGTCGCGCTGCGCGTCGAGCCGGGCGAATCGCCGGACCAGTTCCGCGTCTCCGGCCGCGGCCTGCTGCACCTCGGCATCCTGCTCGAGAACATGCGCCGCGAAGGCTTCGAAGTCGCCGTCGCGCGGCCGCAGGTCATCGTCAAGGAAATCGACGGCGAGCTGTGCGAGCCATACGAAACGCTGGTCGCCGACGTCGAGGAAGCGAACCAGGGCGGCGTCATCCAGGGCCTCGCCGAACGCGGCGGCAAGATGCAGAACATGGTGCCGGACGGCAAAGGCCGCGTCCGTCTCGAATACATCGTGCCGTCGCGTGGCCTGATCGGCTTCCAGACGCAGTTCATGACGATGACCTCGGGTACCGGCCTGCTGTTCCACAACTTCGATCACTTCGGCCCGAAGACCGAATCGACCGACATCGGCCAGCGCCACAACGGCGTGATGATTTCCAACGATCAGGGCAAGGTGCCGGCGTACGCGCTGTTCAACCTGCAGGAACGCGGCAAGATGATCTCGTCGCCCGGCGACGAGGTTTACGAAGGCCAGATCGTCGGCATCCACGCGCGCGACAACGACCTCGTCGTCAACGTCCTGCGCGAAAAGAAGCTGACCAACATGCGCGCCTCGGGCTCGGACGAAAACGTCATCCTGACGCCGCCGGTGCGCTTCTCGCTCGAACAGGCGCTGGAGTTCATCAACGACGACGAACTCGTCGAGCTGACGCCGCAATCGATCCGTACGCGCAAGAAGTTCCTGAAGGAACACGAACGCAAGCGCGCCGATCGCGCCGATTGA
>DASSVA010000221.1:0-3378 GCA_035706385.1 Solimonas sp.
CCGTGGGAAGCCGATCTTCCGCGTCCGCCGCGGATGGCGAGCGCGCTGCAGATCATGATCGACGGGCCGATCGGCGCCGCCGCGTACAACAACGAATTCGGCCGGCCGAATCTCAACGGTTATTTCCGCACGTACGAAGCGTTGACGCCGGATGGCCGCGACGGCGCTTCCGATTGCACCCGCAATCGCGGCTACCACAAGCCGATCATGATCGCCGGCGGTTACGGCAACATCCGCGCCGAGCACGTGCAGAAGCGCGAGGTCATCGAAGGCGCGAAGCTGATCGTGCTCGGCGGCCCGGCGATGCTGATCGGTCTCGGCGGCGGCGCGGCGTCATCGATGGCGACCGGCGCGTCGAGCGCCGAACTCGACTTCGCGTCGGTGCAGCGCGCCAACCCGGAACTCGAACGCCGCTGCCAGGAAGTCGTCGACGCCTGCTGGGCGCTCGGCGGGAAAAATCCGATCCTGTCGATCCACGACGTCGGTGCCGGCGGCATCTCGAATGCGTTGCCGGAACTGGTCGACGCCGACGATCGCGGCGGCCATTTCCAGCTGCGCGACGTGCAGGCCGCCGATCCGGCGCTGTCGCCGATGGAAATCTGGTGCAACGAATCGCAGGAGCGCTACGTCATCGCGATCGCCGCCGCCGACGTCGATGCGTTCGCCGCGATCTGCGCGCGCGAGCGCTGTCCGTACGCGGTCGTCGGCACCGCGACCGCCGAGCGGCAGCTCATCGTCGACGACGCGCTCGGCACGCAGCCGGCGGTCGACATGCCGATGCCGGTGCTGCTCGGCAAGCCGCCGCGGATGAAGCGCGCGAGCACGCGCGCGCCGCGTAGCTTCCCGGCGCTCGACACATCGGCGATCGATCTCGCCGACGCGGCGCAGCGCGTGCTGCGGCTGCCGGCGGTCGCGGGCAAATCGTTCCTGATCACGATCGGCGACCGCACGGTCGGCGGCCTCACCGTGCGCGACCAGATGGTCGGCCCGTGGCAGGTGCCGGTCGCCGACTGCGCGGTCACCGCGAGCGGCTTCGAGGCGATCACCGGCGAGGCGATGGCGATGGGCGAGCGCACGCCGCTGGCCCTGCTCGACGCGCCGGCGTCCGGCCGCATGGCGGTCGCCGAAGCGGTGCTGAACATCGCCGCCGCGCGGATCGAAAAGCTGTCCGACATTCGTCTGTCGGCGAACTGGATGGCGGCGTGCGGGCAGGGCGACGAGGACGCGCGGCTGTTCGATACGGTGAAAGCGGTCGGTGCCGAACTGTGCCCGGCGCTCGGCATCGCAATCCCGGTCGGCAAGGATTCGCTGTCGATGAAGTCGGTCTGGCCGGACGCGAACGGCGCGACGCAGACGCAGACCGCGCCGCTGTCGCTGATCGTCTCGGCGTTCGCGCCGGTCGCCGACGTGCGCGCATCGCTGACGCCGCAGTTGCGGACCGATGCCGGCGAGACGCGGCTCGTGCTCGTCGATCTCGGCGGCGGCCAGAACCGCCTCGGCGGCTCGGCGCTCGCGCAGGTGTTCAACGCGGTCGGCGACGTCGCCCCCGATCTCGACACGCCGCAGCGCTTGCGCACCGCGTTCGAACAGATCCAGCAGCTCAACGCCGGCGGCAAATTGCTCGCGTATCACGACCGCAGCGACGGCGGCCTGTTCGCGACGCTCGCGGAAATGGCGTTCGCCGGACATTGCGGGCTCGACGTCGCGCTCGATGCGCTGCATGGCGATACCGCGGCCGCGCTGTTCAACGAAGAACTCGGTTTCGTCGTGCAGCTGCGCGCTGCCGATGCGCCGCGCATCGTCGCCGGTTTGCGCGAAGCCGGGCTCGCCGCGCACGACATCGGCACGGTGACGCAGCGCGATCGCCTGCGCTTCGCGCGTGAAGGCAGGACCGTCCTCGAAAGTTCGCGCAGCGACTGGCATCGCCTGTGGGCCGAGACCAGCCATCGCATCGCCGCGCTGCGCGACAACCCGGACTGCGCGAACGAGGAATTCGCCGCGCTCGCCGACGCCGGCGATCCGGGCCTGCACGTGCAGCTGACGTTCACGCCGTCGGCGGCGCCTCACGTCGCTCGCAGGCCGAAAGTCGCGATCCTTCGCGAGCAGGGCGTCAATGGCCAGTACGAAATGGCGTACGCGTTCCACGCCGCCGGTTTCGAAGCGGTCGACGTGCACATGAGCGACGTGCTCGAAGGGCGCGTCACGCTTGCCGGTTTCGCCGGTCTCGCCGCCTGCGGCGGCTTCAGTTACGGCGACGTGCTCGGCGCCGGACAGGGCTGGGCGAAGACGATCCTGTTCAACGAGCGCGGGCGCGCCGAGTTCCAGCAGTTCCTCGCGAACCCCGAACGCTTCGCGCTCGGCGTCTGCAACGGCTGCCAGATGTTCGCCGCGCTGAAGGACATCGTGCCGGGCGCCGAACGCTGGCCGGCATTCCGCCGCAATCGCAGCGAACAGTTCGAAGCGCGCTGGACGCAGGTCGAACTGCTCGAATCGAAATCGATCTTCTTCGCCGGCATGGCCGGTACGCGGATGCCGATCGCCGTTTCGCACGGCGAAGGCCGAGCCGAGTTCGTCGGTGCCGACGATCTCGCCGCGCTGCAAGCGGCGAAGCAGGCGGCGCTGCGCTACGTCACGACGCGCGGCGAGATCGCGACGCGCTATCCGGCGAATCCGAACGGCTCGCCAGCCGGCCTGGCATCGGTCTGCAATGCCGACGGCCGCGTGACGATCCTGATGCCGCATCCGGAGCGCACGATCGCCGGTACCACCGGCTCGTGGTGGCCGCAGGATTTCGCGGCGGACGGCGGCATCGGCAAGACGCCGTGGTTCCGGATGTTCGTCAACGCGAGGAAGTTCGCGGGCTGAAGCGACACCGCTTTTTTGTAGCGCCCCATCGACGCGACCTGCGATGGTGAACGCCGGCGGTCGCGCCCATCGGGCGCTTCTACAAACGCGCGTCAGATTACGGCTGGCGGCCGGCGGCCTCGTACAGCTCGATTCGCGTGCCTTCCGGGTCCTGCACGACGGCGATCTTGCGTCCCGCCATCGCGCGAATCTCGCCGGTGGCGTAGCCGAGTTGCTGCAGCCGCGCGACCGCCTTTTCGATATCGCGTGTCGACAGTACCAGCGGCGCCGGTCCCTCGGCGTCGGTGCTGGCGGCGTCCTGCAGGATCAGGATCGTGGCCGTCGGTTCGGCGTCCGGCAATGAAAGGAAAATCTCGCGCGAGCCGTCGTGCTCGAGCCTGCCTTTCTCGATGAAGCCGAGCCCCTCGGTGTAGAACTTCAGCGTCCGATCGATCTGCTGCACGTGAATGCCGACCGCCTTGATGCCCGTCACGAATCCGGGCGTCGGCGATGCGGCCGGATCCGACTGCGCCG
>DASSVA010000222.1:0-4359 GCA_035706385.1 Solimonas sp.
CGCTGGCATAGCGCAGGTAGACGACCTGCGTCGCGCCGCCGTCGGGCAGCTTGACGTCGAGCTGGCGCACCACCGCCAGCAGACGTTCGCGATCGGCCTTGTCGCCGCTGATCAGGATGCTGTTGCTGCGCTCGTCGGCGATCACCGACGCCGGCTTGCTGGTCGGATCGGACTGCTTGTCCTGCTGCGCCATCGTCGTCAGCACGCGAACGACTTCGGATGCCGATGCGTATTGCAGATGCACGTTCTCGATGTCGCGGTCGCCGGCCTGGTCCATTTCCGCGATCAGCTTGCCGAGGCGGCGGACGTTGGCGGCGCGGTCGGCGATGATCAGCGTGTTGTTGGCCTGGTACGCGGCGAGATGCGCCCATTGCGGCATCAGCGGCCGAAGGATCGGCACCAGCTGCGCGGCGCTGACGTTCTGCAGCTGATAGACGTGGGTGACGACCTCGTCGCGCGCCAGATGGCTGCCGTCGGCGTTGTAGGCGCCGCCTTCCCATTTGACGTTGGCGTCGGGAATGATCTTGATCGCATCGCCTGACGGCACCGCCGCGAAACCGTTGACCTGCAGCACCGCGAGAAAGGTTTCGTAGAGGCTGTCCGAGCTCATCGGCGATGCCGAGATCACGGTGACCTTGCCCTTGACGCGATTGTCGACGATGAAGTTCTTGCCGGTGACATCACTGACCGTCGCAATCAATGTATTGATGTCGGCGTCCTTGAGATTGAGCGTGATGTCGGCGTATGCGGGCGCGGCGCTCAGCCATGCGAACGTTGCCAGCACACCAGCGACGAGTCTGCGAGACTTCATAGGAATCAATTCAGGGTCACGTTGAAGTTCTGAGGTTGACCGCCACGTTCGACGGTCAGCGACACGCTGTTGGCCTTGCTCAGTTCGGTGAGCATCTGCAGCGCTTTCTGGCTGTCGTCCAATTGTATGCCATTGACCTGGGTGATCAGATCGCCGGGGCGCAGGCCGAGCTGGTTGAATGCACTGCGTTCGCGGCCCGGATAGACGCGGAAGCCTTTGAGCTGGCCGTTGACGTTGGCCGGTTGCACGCGGATGTACTGTGATGCCTTGCTCGGGTCGGTCAGTACTTCGTCGCGGATTCGCGACAGCATTTGTGTAGTGCCGGCCGGCACCGATGATGCCGGTGAGCGCGGCGGGGACGCGGCGGTGGTCGGGGCGTCCTTTTTAAGCTTCAAGGTCTCCAGCGCGCCGCTGCGCGAGAGGATGACACGGTCTGGAAAAATCGCCTGCAATTTGACGCCACTGGTGACGACATCGCCGATTGCATATGGTTTTTCGTCGTCTCCAGCGCTGCCGATCAGCGCGCGCGATTCTCCGCTGTCGGTTGCCGACAGGATGCCGATCAATGACAGAGACAGGCGTGTTTCAGGCGCGTCGGCGCCGCCTTCGCCCAGCGTGGCCTGATACGCGCCGAACAAGTTCTGTCCGACAATGGCCTGGATATCGGCCTTCTGCTGCTTCTGTGGTGTGGCAGGTATCGCGGGAGGCTGCCATCGACCATCCGCGGGTGTCGGCACCAGTGCCCAGATCAGGCGCGCCATCTGCGATGCGATGAGAACGACCAGCAGCAGTACGACGACCGGCGGCAGCGCGCGGCCATGCTTCTCGTAGAGCCGGACTAGCGGCTGCAGGCTCGGGTTGGCGGTCATGGGGCGCGATCATACCTGTACCTGCCGAAAGGAAATAGCTCGTTTTGTAACCGGATTCGGCAGTGCATCGTCTGCAGCGCCGGATTTGCCGGCCGCCGATCGCTTGAGTAGCCTGCATTCCGTTCGGGGAGAAACCATGTCGCGACGCACGCCAGTCCGATTCGGCATCAGCGCCGCGGTGTTCGCGCTGTTCCTGCTGCACACGGCGCGCATCGTGCCGCTGCGCCTGCTCGATGTCGTCGAAGCGTTCACGTACGACGCCCGTGTCGTGCTGACGCTGCCGCATCGCGCCGATCCGAAGATCGTCATCGTCGATCTCGACGAGAAAAGCCTCGCCGCCGAAGGCCAGTGGCCGTGGACGCGCGACAAGCTGGCGACGCTGGTCGACAACCTGTTCGACCGCTACCACGCGCGCGTGCTCGGATTCGACATCGCGTTCGCCGAAGCCGACGACAAGGCTGGCCGGCTCTGGCGCTCGCTGGCAGACGGGCCGCTGGCGAATCTGCCGGGCATCGACGAGCGTCGTGGTGCGATCGATGCCACCGTCGATTACGACGCGCGTTTCGCCCGCGCGCTGCGCAACCGGCCGGTCGTGCTCGGCTATTTCTTCAAGCCGCGCGTCGGCATCGGCGAACCGGCGATGACCGGCAGCCTGTGCGCGCCGCTGATCGGTGTGCAGGACGCCAAGCTGTACGATCTCGATCTGGTGCGGCCCAACGGCGTCGGCGGCAACGTCGCCGCGCTGCAGGACGTGGTCGCGCATTGCGGATTCTTCGACAATCCCAGCGTCGATTTCGACGGCGTCTACCGGCGCGTGCCGCTGATGCAGCAGTATCGGGGCGCGATCTATCCGTCGCTGGCGCTGAGCGTCGCGCAGCTGGCCTTGGGCGATGCGCCGGTGACGCTGGAATTCGAGCCGCCGGACGTGCGCAGCTCGCTGCACCTTGAGGATGTGAAGATCGGTTCGCGCATCGTCCCGGTCGACGCCGAAGTCGCCGCATACGTGCCATATCGCGGCGACAACCGCACGTTCACCTATGTTTCGGCGACCGACGTGATCCGCGCGCGCGTCGCCAAACCCGAAGTCCTCGACGGCGCCGTGGTGCTGATGGGCGCGACCGCGGCCGGTTATCTCGATCTTCGCTCGACGCCGGTCAACAAGGTGTTCGCCGGCGTCGAGGTCCACGCCAATCTCATCGACGGCATTCTCAATGGCGGCATCCGCCAGAAGGCGCCGTATTACGACGGCATCGAGGCAGTGCTGCTGCTGGTCGTCGCGGCGCTGCTCGCACTGGCGTTCGTGCGACTGTCGGCGGGCTGGAGCGCGCTCGCCAGTCTTGCGATCGTCGCCGCGCTGATCGTGCTGGCGCTGGCATTGTGGAACGGCGCCGATTTCATCATGCCGCTCGGCGTGCCGGTGGTGTTCACGCTGGCGCTGTTCATGGCGCATCTGTTCTACGGCTATTTCATCGAATCGCGGCGCGCGCGCAGCATCTCCAAGAGTTTCGGCGAATACGTGCCGCCTGAGGTGGTCGCCGAAATGGCCGAGCGCGGCGGCGAAGTGTCGATGGCCGGCGAGAGCCGCGAAATGACCGTGCTGTTCTCCGACGTGCGCGGCTTCACCAGCATCTCGGAAGGGCTCGACGCGCGCGAGCTGGCGGCGCTGATGAACACGTTCCTCAGCCAGCAGACCGGCGTGATCCAGCACTATCGCGGCACGATCGACAAATACATGGGCGACGCGATCATGGCGTTCTGGGGCGCGCCGCTGGCCGATCCGGAACATGGCTTCCACGCCGTGCAGGCCGGCCTCGACATGATCCGCCGCCTGCGCGAGCTCGACACCGATTTCGCGGCGCGCGGCTGGCCGAAGCTGCAGATCGGCGTCGGCATCAATTCCGGCAAGATGAGCGTCGGCAACATGGGCTCGGAATTCCGCCGCGCGTATACGGTGATGGGCGATGCGGTGAACCTCGGTTCGCGCGTCGAAGGGCTGACCAAGGAATACGGCGTGTCGATCATCTGCACGCAGGCGACGCGCGACACGATGCCGTCCGACTGGGCGTTCCGCGAGCTCGATCTGGTCTGCGTCAAGGGCAAGCGCGAACCGGTCGCGATCTACGAGCCGATCGGTCCGAAGGACGAACTCGACCCCGGTCTGCGCCAGGATCTGGCGCGTCATCGCGGCGCGCTGAAGCTGTATCGCGAGCAGAACTGGGATGCGGCGGAAACCGAGTTCCGGAATCTGGCTGGCGGCGGTCGTCCGCACCCGGTTTACACGCTGTTCCTCGAACGGATCGCGATCCTGCGCCGGGAGCCGCCGGGCCAGCCGTGGGACGGCGCGTTCACGTTCACCCACAAGTAATTTCCGGCGGCCGCCCGGCAGCCGACGGCCGGCCGCAATTACCGGCGCGAATGTCCGCTTGAGTTGCCTGGCGCTGTCCCCACAATGAAGGGACGACGGTAAACTGACGCCATGAGTAACGAGGTCAAACGCGGTGATTCCGGGCAGGGTCTGGCGCTCGAGGAGGCCAAACCGAAGCTGGCGCGCCCGCCGATGTGCAAGGTCGTCGTCATCAACGACGATTACACGCCGATGGAATTCGTGGTGCAGGTCTTGCAGCAGTTCTTCCGGCATTCCCGCGAAAAGGCGGTACAGATCATGCTGGAGATTCATAC
>DASSVA010000223.1:0-3021 GCA_035706385.1 Solimonas sp.
GGCGGCGAGGCGAATCGCTTCCAGTACGGATTTCGTATCTTTCAGGATGTCGTCGTTCCAGAAGCGCAGGACACGAAACCCCTGAGAAACCAGAACGGCGTCACGCTCCGCGTCATGCCGTGAGGCGTTGTGCTGCCCACCGTCGGCCTCGATGACAAGGCCATGCGAAAGACATACGAAGTCGACAATGTACGGTGCGACAGGATGTTGTCGCTTGAACTTCAAACCGAGGAAACGGCCGGCGCGCAGGTGATACCAGAGGCGTTGTTCGGCATCGGTCTGGGTCGTGCGCAGCGCTTTGGCTCTGCTCAGCGCCATGCGCCCGGTCTTCCGCGCCTGCGGCGCGGCCCTCTCCCCTGCCCCTCTCCCGCGCGCGGGAGAGGGAACAGATTCACTCCCCTCGCCCGCTTGCGGGAGAGGGGTCGGGGGAGAGGGCGTCTGCGCAGCAGACGGCTTGCGATCGCCGAGCATCAGTTCCGCCAGCCGCCGATCGCCGCGTGCAGGTCTGGCACCGCGTCGGCGACGTCGCGCATCGGCCGGGTCGACAGCGCGGCGGCGGCGAGCAGCGCCTGCAGCGTGTCGTCCGGCATCTCCGGTTCGGCGGCGATCTGCGGGTTCGCGTCGAGAAAACCGGTATGCACGTCGCCGGCGACGAACGCCGGATGCGCGATCAGCCGGCGCAGGAACGCGGTGTTGGTCTTGCAGCCGAGCAGCACGGTGTCCTTCAGCGCCCGGTCGGCGCGCGCGATCGCGTCGTTGCGATCGGCACCGCGAACGATCAGCTTGGCGATCATCGGATCGAACGCCGACGTCACCTCGCCGCCCTGCAGCACGCCGCTGTCCCAGCGCACGCCGTCGCCTTGCGGCGGATGCAGCACGAGGATCGGACCGGTCGTCGGCGTGTAGCCGCGCGCGGCGTCTTCGGCGTAGATGCGGAATTCGATCGCGTGGCCTTGCGATTTCACCGCGCGCTGGTCGTAGCCAAGCTTCTCGCCGGCGGCGATGCGCAGCTGTTCGTGGACGAGATCGATGCCGGTGATTTCCTCGGTCACCGGATGCTCGACCTGCAGACGCGTATTCATTTCCAGAAAATAAAAGTCGCCTGTGCCGGCGCCGTTTCCGGCGCCTGGGTCGCCGTTCTGGCCGAAGATGAATTCGACGGTGCCGGCATTGCGGTAACCGATCGAGCGCGCGATGCCGGCCGCGGTTTCGCAGATCTTCTCGCGCAGCGCGGCGTCGAGCGCCGGCGACGGCGTTTCCTCGACGATCTTCTGGAAGCGGCGCTGCACCGAGCATTCGCGCTCGAACACGTGGACGACGCCGCCCTGCCCGTCGCCGAGCACCTGCACTTCGATGTGGCGCGGATTCTCGATGTAGCGCTCGCAGTACAGACGCCCGTCGCCGAAATAACGCTGGCCTTCGCTGCGGCCGCGCTCGATTTCCTGTTCGAGCAGTGCGAGGTCGCGGACGATGCGCATGCCCTTGCCGCCGCCGCCGGCGCTCGGCTTGATCAGCAGCGGCGCGCCGACCTTGCGCGAGCGCTCGACGAAGGTTTGCGGATCGTCGTCCTCGATCGCGCTCGGCGCGACCGGAAAGCCGGCCTTCTCGACGAAGTTGCGCGCGCGCACCTTGTCGCCCATCAGGTCGATCTGTTCCGGCGTCGGACCGATGAAGCGCAATCCCGCCGCCTCGACCGCTTCGCAGAAATTCTTGTTCTCGGACAAAAAGCCGTAACCCGGATGGATCGCGCCGGCGCCGCAGCGTTTCGCCGCTGCGATGATCTGCGCACCGTCGAGATACGCGGCGACCGGCGTCGCGCCGGTGATCTCGATTGCGTGATCGGCCATCTTCACCGCCGCGGTGCCGCGATCGGCGGCGTGATAGACGACCGCGCCTTTCAGGCCGAGCTTGCGCACGGTGCGCAGCACGCGCACGGCGATCTCGCCGCGATTGGCGACGAGCACGGTATCGAACGGCCACTGGCCGGCTGCGGGCGCGGTCATGCGTTGCTCCTGTTGCGGGTGTGCCGCTTTGCGAATTGCGTTTCGAGACGCGCGGCGAGTTCGCTGAGCCGCTGCATGCCGTCGGCGCGCTCGTCGGGACGACGGATGCCGTCGCAGAGGATCGAGGTGATCTGTTCGGCGATCGCGTCGATGTCGAGCGCGCCGCGATCGCCGACGCCTTCGCCGCCCGCCAGCGCGGCGGCGGCCTTGTGGATGTAGTTCCACGAATGATGTTCGGTCGCGCCGTAGACCATGTCGCGCAGCAACGCGGTCGGCACGTCGCTGCGGAACTCGCCGCTCGCGCGGCCTTCGTCGATCACGTCGACGAGGAACTTCGTGTACTGGCGGTTCATCGCATGCAGGCCGGAACCGCGATAGTCGGACTCGCCGTGCACCTCGCGGAACATCAGCCGGCACAGCAGCGGGTAATCGCGCACCGAACGCAGATGGCGCCAGACCAGCAGATGCAGACGCGCACGCGCGCCTTTCACCGCGGCGAGATCGCGCGCGTAATCGCCGAACATTTCCTCGTACCAGTGCTCGAGCACTTTCAGCAGCAGCTCGCGCTTGGTCGCGAAATATTTGTAGACCGTGCCTTCGACGACGCCGATGCGCGCGGCGATTTCGGACACCGCGGTCTGCTCGTAACCTTTCTCGCAGAACACGTCGCGCGCCGCGCGCAGGATTTCGGCGACGCGCTCGTCGCGCGTCATGCGCAGCGCACCACGCGGAGCACCCCTGACGACGCTGCGGTTCACGCGGAACATCCACATGTAGGGCGGGATAGGCCGCAGGCCGTATCCCGCCGATCGCGAACGGCGGAATACGCTGCGCTATTCCGCCCTACGTGGAGCATATCGTTCACAGCGCCAGATCCGCCGGCACCTGCAGCGGGAAATCCATCAGCACCTGCGCGAGCATCTTGCCCTGCGGGTCGTAACGCAGGCTCGCGGTACCGCCGCCGCCGAGCGCGTTGTGCATCAGGAAATTGAAACCGTGCAGGCCGGGAATCTCGAAC
>DASSVA010000224.1:0-6980 GCA_035706385.1 Solimonas sp.
GACAAGGACTAAAGGGCATTACATGGGCATTCAATGCGGCATCGTCGGTCTGCCGAACGTCGGCAAGTCGACCCTCTTCAACGCGCTGACCAAGGCGCAGATCGCCGCCGAGAACTATCCGTTCTGCACGATCGAGCCGAACGTCGGCGTGGTCGGCGTCCCGGACCCGCGCCTCGACGCACTCGCGGCGATCGTCAATCCGCAACGCATCCTGCCGGCCGCGGTCGAGTTCGTCGACATCGCCGGCCTCGTCGCCGGTGCCTCGCAGGGCGAAGGTCTCGGCAATCAGTTCCTCGGCCACATCCGCGAGACCGACGCGATCGCGCACGTCACGCGCTGCTTCGACGATCCGGACGTCATCCACGTCGCCGGTGGTCCCGACCCGATCCGCGACATCGAGATCATCAACACCGAACTCGCGCTCGCCGATCTCGACAGCGTCACCAAGGCCGCCGACCGCCTCGCCAAGACCGCGAAATCCGGCAACAAGGAAGCGCTCGCCAAATACGAACTGCTCAAGCGCATGCAGGCGCATCTCGACGGCGGCCAGCCGGCGCGTTCGCTGGCGCTGGAAGCCGACGAGAAACTGCAACTGCGCGACCTGCACCTGATCACCGCCAAGCCGGCGCTGTACATCGCCAACGTCGACGAGGCCGGCCTGAAGGACGGCAACGCGTATCTGACGCGCGTGCAGGAATACGCGGCGAACGAAGGCTCGCAGGTGGTCGCGGTGTGCGCCGCGATCGAAGCGGAAATCGCCCAGCTCGACGAAACCGACAAGCTCGAATTCCTCAAGGACCTCGGCCTCGACGAGCCCGGACTCAATCGCGTGATCCGCGGCGCGTATGCGCTGCTCGGCCTGCAGACCTATTTCACCGCCGGCGTGCAGGAAGTCCGCGCGTGGACGGTCAAGGTCGGCGCGACCGCACCGCAGGCCGCCGGCGTGATCCACACCGACTTCGAGAAAGGCTTCATCCGCGCCGAAGTGATCGCTTACGCCGATTACATTCAGTACAAGGGCGAAGCCGGCGCCAAGGAAGCCGGCAAATGGCGGCTCGAAGGCAAGGAGTACATCGTCCGCGAAGGCGACGTCATGCACTTCCGCTTCAACGTGTGACGCCACCTCGTCGACACGGAACGCCGGCCTCGCGCCGGCGTTTCCGTTTGTCGCTCAGCTGACCGCAAGCTGGCGGTATTATCGTGCGGGCGGTCCGGTTTGCGGTTTCGGGGCGCCGGGACATTCGGGGACAAACGAAAAGCGCGCCCGCGCTCGAGGGAGGCTCTTTGAAATCCACGATGCAGTTGCTGCTCGATGCGATTGGCCACGGCTTCGACAGCGGCACGCTGGAGTTCGTCGCCGGCGACGACGCCTGGACGCTCGGCCACGGCGAACCGCATGCGAAAGTGCTGCTGCGCGACGCCGGCGTGCTGCGCGAAATCCTGCTGCGGCCCGGACTGAAGTTCGGCGAAACCTATATGGAGCACGGCTGGGAGCCGGCCGACGGCGACCTGCTGCGCGTGCTCGAAGTCGGCCTGAAATTCGAAGACAACCTCGAACATCGGATGAAAGGCCGGCGCGTCCGCGCCCTGCTCGCGCAGCTGATGGAGCTGAACACGCCGCTCGCGAGCCAGCACAACGTCGAACATCACTACGACCTCGACGCCGATCTCTACCGGCGCTTCCTCGACGAAGGCATGTTTTATTCCTGCGCCTACTTCGCGCAGCCGGACCTGACGCTCGAAGCCGCGCAGCAGGCCAAATGCGCGCTGATCGCGCGCAAGCTCGATCTGGTGCCCGGCGCGCGCGTGCTCGACATCGGCTGCGGCTGGGGCGGCCTGGCGATCCACCTGGCGCAACACCACGACGCGCACGTCACCGGCATCACGCTGTCGGGCGAGCAACTGGCGATCGCACAAGCGCGCGTCGCGGAACTCGGCCTGAGCGACCGCATCGAGTTCCGCCTCGAGGACTACCGCAACACGCAGGGCGAGTTCGACGCGATCGTCAGCGTCGGCATGTTCGAACACGTCGGCCGCCCGCAGTACCCGACCTACTTCAAGCACGTCCACGATCTGCTCAAGCCCGACGGCACCGCGCTGATCCATACGATCGGCCGGCTGTCGCCGCCCGGCACCGGCAATGCGTGGATCCGCAAATACATCTTTCCCGGCGGCTACATCCCCGCCGCGTCCGAAGCGCTCGGCGCGCTCGAACCGAGCGACCTGCTGCTCAACGACCTCGAAGTCTGGCGCCTGCACTACGCCCGCACGCTGGCGCACTGGAATCAGCGCTTCCAGGCGTCGCGCGCATATTTCGCCGACAGGCTCGGCGAACGTTTCTGCCGCATGTGGGAGTTCTACCTGCTGTCCTGCCAGGCGGCGTTCCGCTGGGGCGGGCTGTGCGTGTTCCATCTGCAGCTGAGCAAGCGGCTCGAACGGCTGCCACTGAGCCGCGATTACCTCTACGCGCCACGCTGAGCCGGCGGTTCTCGACGCGCCTGCCCGTTTTCCCTACAATGCGCGCCCCACGGCGGTGATGTAGCTCAGACGGTTAGAGCGCGGCACTCATAATGCTGAGGTCGCTGGTTCGATTCCAGCCATCACCACCAATCCATCAGACCCCCTGATCGCCAGGTTTCCGCTTCCGCGGACTTCGGTTTCGACCGCGATTGATGGCATGGCGGCCGTCCATTTTGCACTCCCCGTTTTGATTCCGGCGCTCTACCGGCTCGTGCCGTGCTTCGCGCGTGAGTCGATCGCGCATTCAGCGCTCATGCAGTGATCGACTGGCATAAGACGCGGACGCCGCCGTCGGCATTTTCTGTGCTCCATGGATGGATGCGCGCGAGACCGGCGGCTCACAAGCGCCACGCGCTTGGCCATTCATCCCAGCACAAGGACGTGCCATGGCGACTGCAACAGTGGGCGATTTCATTCTCGAGCGTCTCAGCGAGTGGGGCGTGCGGCGGGTCTTTGGTTATCCGGGCGACGGCATCAACGGCCTGATGGGCGCGATGGGCCGCGCGGCGGAGCGTTTCGATTACGTGCGCGTGCGCCACGAGGAGATGTCGGCGTTCATGGCCGGCGCGCACGCGAAGTACACCGGCGAAGTCGGCGTCTGCATGGCGACGTCCGGACCGGGCGCGTTGCACCTGCTCGCCGGCCTCTACGACGCGAAGATGGATCATATGCCGGTGGTCGCGATCGTCGGCCAGCAGGCGGTGTCGGCGCTCGGCAGCGACTTCCAGCAGGAGGTCAATCTCGGCGCGGTGTTCGAGGATGTCTCCGACTACACGCAGACGATCGCGACGCCCGCGCAGGCGCGGCACGTGGTCGATCGCGCATTGCGGATCGCCGCCGCCGAACGCACCGTCACCTGCGTCATCGTGCCGAACGACGTACAGCTGATGGACGCGGTGCCGAGCCCGCCGCGCGCGCACGGCAACAACTATTCGAGCATCGGCTATGCGTCGCCGCACCCGGTGCCGCCGGCCGAAGCGCTGCAGCACGCCGCCGACGTGCTGAACAGCGGCGAGAAAGTCGCGGTGCTGTCCGGCGCCGGCGCGCTGCACGCGACCGACGAGGTGATCGAGGTCTGCGAACTGCTCGGCGCCGGCGTCGCCAAGCCGCTGCTCGGCAAAGCGTCGGTGCCGGACGATCTGCCGTTCGTGACCGGCTCGATCGGTCTGCTCGGCACCGAGCCGAGCTACTGGATGATGAACCGCTGCGACACGTTGCTGATGATCGGCACGACGTTTCCGTACGCCGAGTTCCTGCCGAAGGACGGTCAGGCGCGCACCGTGCAGATCGACCTGTCGTCGCGCAACGTCGGCATGCGCTATCCGACCGAGGTCAACCTGATCGGCGATGCGGCGGAAACGCTGCGCCGGCTGATCCCGCTGCTGAAGCGCAAGGACGATCGCGGCTGGCAAGACGCCATCGAAAAGCGGGTCGCGACCTGGTGGAAGGAGTCCGAAGCGCGGGCGATGGCGCCGGCCGATCCGATCAATCCGCAGCGCGTGTTCTGGGAACTGTCGCCGCGCCTGCCGGACGACGCGATCCTGTGCGGCGACAGCGGCTCGCATACCAACTGGTACGCGCGCGACATCAAGCTGCGGCGCGGCATGATGGGCTCGCTGTCCGGCAAGCTCGCCAGCATGGGCAGCGGCGTGCCGTATGCGATCGCCGCGAAGATGGCCTATCCGCAACGGCCGGTCATCGCGATGGTCGGCGACGGCGCGATGCAGATGAATGGCAGCTCCGAACTGCTGACGGTCAAGCAGTACTGGAAACGCTGGCACGATCCGCGCTTCATCGTCGTCGTGCTGGTCAATCACGATCTCAACCAGGTGACGTGGGAACAGCGCGCGCTGGCCGGCGACCCGAAATTCGCGGCCGCACAGGACGTCGTCGATTTCCCGTATTCGCGTTACGGCGAGATGCTCGGCTTCAAGGGCATCCGCGTCGACAAGCCGGAGCACATCGCCGCGGCCTGGGACGAGGCGTTCGCCGCCGACCGGCCGGTCGTCATCGAGTTCATCACCGATCCCGACGTGCCGCCGCTGCCGCCGCACATCACCTGGGAACAGGCCAAGGCGCTGATGGGCACGCTCGGCAAGGGCGATCCCGACGAACGCGGCATCATCAAGCAGAGCGCCAGGCAACTGTTCGCATCGCTGGGCGCGAGCGTCGACTGAAGCCCCCGCGTGAACCGCGCTCCCGTCATCGAGACCCTGCGCGTGCATGCCTGCCGGATCGCCACCGACGGCGAGGAATGCGACGGCACGCTGTGCTGGACGGCGACCGAACTCGTCATCGTCGAACTCGGCGCCGGCGACGTCACCGGCTTCGGCTACAGCTACACGCAGGCCGCGCCGGCCGCGGCGCTGATCGATGACAAGCTCGCCGACATCGTCCGTGGCGCCGATGCCTTCGACCTGCCGGCGTTGTGGCAGCGCATGAGCGCGGCGCTGCGCAATCTCGGCCGGCCGGGCCTGGCTTCGATGGCGCTCGCCGCGGTCGACATCGCGCTGTGGGATCTGAAAGCACGCCTGCTCGGCGTGCCGCTCGCGCAGCTGTTCGGCTGCGCGCGCGCGTCGGTGCCGGTCTATGGCAGCGGCGGCTTCACGAATGACGACGATGCCCGACTCGCCGCCCAGCTCGGCGGCTGGGTGCGCGACGGCATCCGCGCCGTCAAGATGAAGATCGGCCGCAATCCCGACGACGACCCGCGCCGCGTGCGACTCGCGCGCGAAACGGTCGGCGCGGACGTCGCGCTGATGGTCGACGCCAACGGCGCGCTCGATCGCGTCACGGCGCTCGCGCTCGCGCACGAACTCGCGCGCTTCGATGTCTGCTGGTTCGAGGAACCGGTGTCGTCGGACGACGTCGACGGTCTGCGCTGGCTCGCCGAGCGCGCGCCGCCGGGCATGGCGATCGCCGCCGGCGAATACGGCTGGGACGCGCGCTATTTCCACCGGCTGCTGCAAAGCGGTGCGGTCGGCGTGCTGCAGGCTGACGCGACGCGCTGCGGCTACACCGGCTTTTTGCAGGTCGCGACGCTGTGCGACAGCCTGCAGGTGCCGCTGTCGGCGCACTGCGCGCCGGCGATCCACGTGCCGGTCTGCGCGGCGGCCACGCGCCTGCGGCATCTCGAATACTTCCACGATCACACGCGCATCGAAAGCCGCCTGTTCGATGGCATACCGGCGCTGCGCGACGGCGCGCTGGCGCCGGACCTGTCGCGGCCCGGCCACGGCCTCGCGCTGCGCCGCGAGGAGATCGCGCGTCATGGCATTTGACGCGCCGACGCAGACGCGGCCGCTGCCCGGCCCGTTCGATCGCGACGCCGCCCGCGCGCTCGCCGCCGAGCTGAGCCGCACGACGAACGCCGAAGTCCGCTTCGACGGCGGCAGCCGCGCGCTATACGCGACCGACGGCTCGATCTACCGGCAGACGCCGATCGGCGTCGTCATTCCGCGCAGCATCGACGACGTGCTGGCGACGCTCGCCGCCTGCCGCAATCACGATGCGCCGGTGTTGATGCGCGGCGGCGGCACCAGCCTCGCCGGACAGTGCTGCAATGTCGCGGTCGCGATCGACTGCTCGAAATATCTGAACCGCGTCGTCGCGATCGACACCGCCGCGCGGCGCGCCCGCGTGCAGCCGGGCTGTGTGCTCGACGATCTGCGCGTCGCCGCCGAACGCCATCAGCTGACGTTCGGGCCGGACCCGTCGACGCACGCGCACAACACGCTCGGCGGCATGATCGGCAACAATTCCTGCGGCGTGCATTCGGTGATGGCGGGCCGCACCGTCGACAACGTGCACGCGCTCGACATCGTCACCTACGACGGCCTGCGCATGACGGTCGGCCCGACCACGGACGCCGATTACGAACGCATCGTCGGCGAAGGTGGCCGCCGCGCCGAAATCCATCGCGCGCTGCGCGTACTGCGCGACCGCTACGTCGAGCTGATCCGCGCGCGCTATCCGAAGATTCCGCGCCGCGTGTCCGGCTATTCGCTCGACGAACTGCTGCCGGAAAACGGCTTCAACGTCGCGCGCGCGCTGGTCGGCGCCGAAGGCACCTGCGTCACCATCCTCGAAGCCGAACTGCGGCTGGTGTCCTGGCCGCGCGCACGCAGCCTGCTGGTCCTCGGCTACGACGACGTGTTTCACGCTGGCGACCACATTCCGCAAATCCTCGGCCACGAGCCGATCGGTCTCGAAGGGATCGACGGTCTGCTCGTCGCGTTCATGAAGCGCAAGAACCTGCATCCGAAGAACCGCGAACTGCTGCCGCCCGGCGGCGGCTGGCTGCTCGTCGAATTCGGCGGCGACGATCAGCGCGAGGCCGACGAACGCGCGCGCGCATTGATGCGGCAGCTCGAAAGCGAGTCCGATGCGCCGTCGATGAAGCTGTTCGACGATCCGGCAGAAGAATCGATGCTGTGGAAAGTCCGCGAATCCGGACTCGG
>DASSVA010000225.1:0-2003 GCA_035706385.1 Solimonas sp.
ATGCTCAGGCCGGCGAGCATCGGCCGCGCGCGCCAGCTCAGCAGCCAGACCAGTGCCGCGCCGCCGGCGAGCGCCGCCATCGACGTCAGGCCGGCGCCGACGATCCGCAGGCGCTGCGCGCGCGGCGCGCGTTCCGCGGCGCCACCGGTATCGACGTGCAGGATCGGCACGCCGAGCCAGCCGCGGATGAACCCGATCGCCGGCTCGACACCGGCGTAGCGGTGGATCGCCGCCGCGCGCGCGGCGGTGCCGAATATCTGCACCGCGGCAAAACCCGCGAGCACCAGCAGCGGCCAGCGCGCCGGCGCCAGCATCAGCAACAAGCTGTCGGCGGCGTCGCGATAGTGATGGACGACGCCGAACACCAGCGCCGCGATCAGCAGCGCGAAGCCGATCAGCGTCGCGCCGCTGCGCAGCGGCCAGTTCAGCGCCGCGCCGAAGCTCAGCCACGGCGCCGTGCGCAGTGCGTGCAGCAACGGACGCTGGCGTCCGCGCTCATCGACGACGATGCCGAGCAGGCCGTCCATCAGGCCGGGGCCGGCGAGCGAGCCGGGCAAGGTCGACGCCAGCAGCGGACCGCCGTCGAAGCGCGCGCCGGGCAGGTCGATCGCCGGTTCGGTCACGGTCGGCGACGGCAGCGCTTCGGCGTAACCAGGCACCAGCAGGCCGTGCACCGCGAGTTCGGCGGCATACGCTTCGATCTGCGCGGCGTTCGGTGCCGGCGTGAACCGCGTCGCGGCTTCGGCGTGAATCGCGGCCGGCGAGCGCGCGCCGTCGAACAGCTGCGCGAGCCGGTATTCGTCACCGTTCAGGACCAGCGGCGGTTCGTGCTCGTATTCGCCGCTCAGTTCGACGCGACCGTCATCGAGCTCGCGAATGCGGCTGGCGACGAAGCGCCGGTAACGGGTCCCGAACATCGCCATGATCGGCTAAGGCTGGTCCGGCGTCGCGGTATCGGGCGGCGCGGCCTGCGGCGCCTGCAACAGGCGATTGATCTGCGCGAGATCGGCCGTCAGCAGATTGCCGGACAGCTGCTTGAGACGCAGCGAATTGATCAGCAGGCGATAGCGCGCGGCGGCGTAGTCGCGTTCGGCGCCATAACGCTTCTCGACCGCGTCGAGCACATCGGTGTTGCTGCGCGTGCCGGCATCGAAGCCGGAACGCGCGGCCTGCTCGGCATCGCTGGCGGCTTCGACCGCACGCTTCAGCGCAGCGATGCGCTGCAGGCCGGTCGAGGTGTTGAGGAACGCCAGCCGCGTGTTGCGAATCGTCGTCGCCTGCGTCGCGCGCGCATCGGCCTCGGCTTTCTTCTCCAGCTCCTCGCTGCGGCGGATCGCCGAGCTGACCTGGCCGCCGCTGTAGATCGGCATCGTCAGCCGCACGCCGATGCTCTCGTCGTCGCCGTCGACCTCGCCGCTGACGCCGCCGCCGTTGTCGATCGCCGACGCGGTGCCGACCAGATCGATCTGCGGATAGCGCGCGCGCTGCGACGCGCGGCGGTTGATGCGGGCGATCTCGATCGCCGCGTTCTGCGCGAGGATCGCCGGATTGTCGGTCTGCGCGCGCGCGACCCACGCGTTCTCGTCCATCGGCTGCGGCGCCGACAGGCCGACGTTCGGCGGCAACACCTTGAGCGCCGGATAGCTGCGCCCGGTCAGCGCTTCGAGCGCGAGCTGCGCCGCCTGCAGCGTGTTGCGGGCATCGGTCTCGTCGACCGACGCGATCGCATACGACGCCTCGGCGGTCTTGACGTCGGCGAGCGTCGCCAGACCCGCGTCGCTGCGCGACTTCGCATGATCGAGCTGCTCGCGCAGCGCGGTGGTCTCGGCATGCGCGAACACCGCGGCGTCGCGCGCGGCGAGCACCGCGAAATATTTTTCGGCGACGTCGAGCAGCAGATCATCCTGCGCGGCGCTCAGCGCCAGCGCCGCCTGCTCGGCCTTGAGCTTGGCCGCGCTCAGGCCGAGAAACAGCTGCGGCCGGTACAGCGCCTGCGTCAGCTG
>DASSVA010000226.1:0-4361 GCA_035706385.1 Solimonas sp.
TCGCCGCACGCCTATCTCGGCAACGAGCCGACGCTGTTCACGCCGTGGCTCTACGCGTGGGTCGGCGAGCCCGACAAGACCGGCCCGCTGGTCCATGAAGCCTTGCTCGGCCTTTATGACGACGCGCCGACCGGCCTGCCCGGCAACGACGATCTCGGCACGATGTCGGCATGGTGGGTGCTCGGCGCGCTCGGCCTGATGCCCGCGATTCCGGGCACCGACGCGCTGCTGCTGTCGACGCCGCTGTTCGAGCGCGCGACGCTGAGCCTGCCCGGCGGCGATCTCGTCATCCGCCGCAGCGGCAGCGGCGACCGGGTGCAATCACTGCGGCTCGACGGTACGCCACTCGATCGCGCATGGCTCCGCTATGCCGACATCGCCGGCGGTGGGCGGCTCGATTACACCGTCGGCGTGGATGCCGGCGACTGGGGCCGCGATCCGCGGCAGGCACCGCCCTCCTACTCGCCGTCTCCCTGAGCGGCCGGGTCAGGGCCGGAACCAGTCCTCGACGCGCAGGTCGGCGACACCCGCGAACGCCGCGGCACCGCGCGTCACCAGCGTCAGTTCGCGGGTCGCGGCGATCGCCGCCAGCTGGCCGTCGAGCACGGTCCAGTTGCGGCGCGCGCGAATCGCGTCGATCTCGACACGTGCCAGCCAGATCGCCGCGTCGTGATCGAACGCCAGCACCGGCGGACCGGCCAGCAGCAGTTCGGCGGCGAAGCGTTGCAAGCGTTCGCGGCGCTCGGCGTCGCGCAGGCTGGCGACGCCGCGCAGCAACGCATAACTGACCGGCGCGCCGGTCGCGCACGCCGATTGATGCTGCTGGAACAGCGTGAACACGCGGCGGTTGCCGGCCGGCCGCGTCAGTTCGGCGAGCACCGGCAGATCGAGCAGATAACGCGGCTTCGCCATCGCTCTACAGCGCGCGCCAGCGTTCCAGTTCGGCGGCGCTGATGCCTTCCATGCCGGCCGGCAGCCGGTCCCGCCACTGCTTCGCCCAACTTGCGAAATCGACGACCGCGGCGGCGGCGTTCTTCAGGCGCAGGTATTCGGCCTCCGACAGCAGCACGGCGACCGGCTGGCCGCGCCGCGTGACCTGCACCGGCTGGCCTTCCTCGGCGACGTACAGCAGTTCGGTCAGGCGGTTCCTGGCGTCGGCGATCGAGACGGCTTTCATCGTGAAAACGCGCACCCCGGCGCAAGATGGCTATCTAGATGGCCATAATATATCACGCTAAGTAATTGATTCAATTGCGGCCAAAGCGGCGGCTCGGCTGCACGACTCGTTACGGTTTGCGCAGCGGCGGGTGCGCTCCTATCGTTCCTGCCCCGCCCGGCCCCGGAGGAAGTATTTCCCGTGCCCGGCGATTCACCGGCAAGGAGCGAGCCTCATGTCTGACCGCCAGCCCCACGGTCTGTATCGACCCGAATTTGAAAAAGACAGCTGTGGCTTCGGCCTGATCGCGCACATGGACGATCAGCCGTCGCACAAGCTCGTGCAGACCGCGATCACCGCGCTGGCGCGGATGACGCATCGCGGCGCGGTCGCCGCCGACGGCAAGACCGGCGACGGTTGCGGCCTGTTGATGAAAAAGCCCGACGCGTTCCTGCGCCAGGCGGCGGCGGCGCTCGGCTTCGAACTCGGCAGCGGCGATTACTGCGCCGGCAACATTTTCTTTTCGCAGGATCAGGCGCGCCGCGATCGCGCGCGCGCGCTACTCAAGGAAAGTCTCGAACTGCAGGGCCTGAAGGTCGCGGGTTTCCGCGCCGTGCCGACCGACATGGCGGCGCTCGGCGAAGAAGCGATGAAAAGCGTGCCGGTCGTCGAGCAGGTGTTCGTCACCGCACCGGCCGACATTCACAAGTTCGCGTTCGAACTCAAGCTGTTCAAGGCGCGCCGCCGCGCCGAGAAGCTGGTCGCCGCGGAAGGCGACGGCGAGTTCTACGTCACCCATCTGTCGTGCCGGGTACTGGTCTACAAGGGCCTGGTGATGCCCGAGTATCTGACGACGTTCTATCCGGACCTCGCCGATCCGCTGCTCGAATCGTCGATGTGCGTGTTTCACCAGCGCTTCTCGACCAACACCACGCCGCAGTGGCGGCTTTGCCATCCGTTCCGTTATCTCGCGCACAACGGCGAGATCAACACGATTTCCGGCAACCGCAAGTGGGCGCAGGCGCGCGCCAAGAAGTTCCAGTGCGAGTCGCTGCCGGACATCGAGGAGATCGCGCCGCTGGTGAATCTGTCGGGCTCGGATTCGCAGTCGCTCGACAACATGCTCGAAGTGCTGCTCGCCGGCGGCATGGACATCTTCGCGGCGCTGCGCGCGCTGATCCCGCCAGCCTGGCAGAACGTCGAGGATCTCGATTCCGACGTGCGCGCGTTCTACGAATACAACTCCGTGAACATGGAGCCGTGGGACGGCCCGGCCGGCGTCGTCATCACCGACGGCCGCTACGCCGCGTGCACGCTCGACCGCAACGGTCTGCGGCCGGCGCGCTACGTGATCACGAGCGATCGCCACATCGTGCTCGCGTCGGAAATCGGCGTGCACGACTTCAAGATCCAGGACGTCGTCGAGAAAGGCCGGTTGCGGCCGGGCGAGATTCTCGCGGTCGACACCGAGTCCGGCGCGCTGCTGCGGCCCGAGGACATCGACAAGATGCTCGCCGCGCGCAAGCCGTACAAGCAGTGGCTGAAGACCAAGATGAAGCGCGTCGAGGCGTCGCTGTCGGACGATCCGAGCGCGCTCGACATGATGCCGCCGGATACGGTCGCGACCTATCACAAGATGTTCCAGCTGACGTTCGAGGAACGCGATCAGGTGCTGCGTCCGGCCGCCGAAGCCGGCCAGGAGGCGGTCGGCTCGATGGGCGACGACACGCCGTTCGCGGTGCTGTCGGAGCGGCCGCGTTCGGTCTACGACTATTTCCGGCAGATGTTCGCGCAGGTGACGAACCCGCCGATCGATCCGCTGCGCGAGCAGATCGTCATGTCGCTCGAATGCCAGCTCGGTGCCGAGAAAGGCATGTTCGACGAGGCGCCGGAGCGTGCCGCGCGACTGCTGGTCGATTCGCCGGTGTTGTCGGAAGCCAAGTTCAAGAAGCTGCTGGCGATCGGCAACGACGATCCGGCATTCGCGCATCACATCATCGACATCAATTACGACCCGAAGGTCCACAGCCTGCAGGGCGCGATCCAGCACATCTGCGAGGAAGCCGCCGCCGCGGTGCGCGCCGGCAAGGTGATGGTGGTGCTGTCCGACCGGCCGCTGGAGCGCGACGAGCTGCCGGTGCACGCGCTGCTGGCGACCGGCGCGGTCAACAACCATCTGGTCCGCGAAGGGCTGCGCTGCGACTGCAACATCATCGTCGAGACCGCGACCGCGCGCGATCCGCACCAGTTCGCGTGCCTGATCGGTTACGGCGCGTCGTGCATCTATCCGTATCTCGCGTACGCCACGCTCTACGAAATGGTGCGTGCCGGGCAGATCAAGAACAAGCCGGCCGAAGCGCTCGCGCAGTCGTATCGCAAGAGCATCAACAAGGGCCTGTACAAGATCATCTCGAAGATGGGCATCAGCACCATTTCGAGCTACCGCGGCGCGCAGCTGTTCGAGATCGTCGGCTTGCACGACGAGATCGTCGACCTGTGCTTCGAGGATACCGTCTCGCGCCTGCAGGGCGCGCGCTTCGCCGATCTGCAGGCCGAGCAGCAGGCGCTCGCCGAGATCGCGTGGAGCACGCGCAAGCCGATCGAACAGGGCGGCCTGTACAAGTTCATCCACGGCGGCGAATACCACGCGTACAACCCGGACATCATCGCGACCTTGCAGAAGGCCGTGAAGACCGGCGACTACGCCGATTACAAGGTCTACGCGACGCACGTCAACGAGCGGCCGGTCGCGACGATCCGCGATCTGTTCAAGCTCAAGGACAGCGCCGCCGTGCCGATCGACGAGGTCGAATCGGTCGATGCGATCCTCAAGCGCTTCGACTCCGCCGGCATGTCGCTCGGCGCACTGTCGCCGGAAGCGCACGAGGCGCTGGCGATCGCGATGAATCGTCTCGGCGGTCGCAGCAATTCCGGCGAAGGCGGCGAGGACCCGGTGCGTTACGGCACCGAGAAGATGTCGAAGATCAAGCAGGTCGCGTCCGGCCGCTTCGGCGTCACGCCGCAATACCTCGTCAATGCCGAGGTGTTGCAGATCAAGGTCGCACAGGGCGCCAAGCCCGGCGAAGGCGGCCAGCTGCCCGGCGACAAGGTCAACGAGATGATCGCGTCGCTGCGCTATTCCAAGCCGGGCGTCGCGCTGATCTCGCCGCCGCCGCATCACGACATCTATTCGATCGAGGATCTC
>DASSVA010000227.1:0-3529 GCA_035706385.1 Solimonas sp.
GAAGACCGCGTCGTTCGAGATCGTCGAAGCGCTCGGCCGCGCGCCGGACTTCCACTGCCTGCCGGTCGGCAACGCCGGCAACATCAGCGCGCACTGGATCGGCTACAGCGAAATGGCCGGCGTCGCGACCGCGATCAGCGCGTATCACGCCGAAGGCCGTTTCCTCGACCAGCCGCTGACGAAGATGCGCCCGCGCATGGTCGGCTACCAGGCCGCCGGCAGCGCGCCGTTCCTGCGCGGCGGCCCGGTGAAGAATCCGGAAACGGTCGCGACCGCGATCCGCATCGGCGATCCGCAGTCGTGGAATCTCGCGTGGACGCTGCAGAAGGAATCGGACGGCTGGTTCGACGAATGCACGGACGACGAGATTCTCGCGACGCAGAAGCTGCTCGCGGCGAGCGAAGGCGTGTTCTGCGAACCGGCGTCGGCGACGTCGCTGTGCGGCGCGCTGCGCGACATCAAGGCCGGCAAGATTGCGCAGGGCTCGACCGTCGTTTGCACGCTGACCGGCAACGGCCTGAAGGACCCGGACATCGTCATGAAGGACGGCCTGAAGTCGCTGATCCAGGTCGCGCCGGAACGCGCGGCCGTCGAGAAGGCGCTGCTCGCGCATCTGAAGTAAGCCCGGCTCCTTGCGTCATTGCGAGGAGCGCAGCGACGAAGCAATCCAGTGCACCGCTTGATCGGACTGGGCAGCTGGATTGCTTCCCCTTCGCTTCGCTCCGGGTCGCAATGACGATTTCAAGGTTCATGATGCAAGCGCTGCCGCACTGGACGTCCCATCGTCACACAGCGACGCTATCCGCATGATCGCTCCCCGCATCGAACGCCGCGCTGCCGGTAACACCGACGCCTTGCCGGCGTCGCTGCATCCGGTATTGCGCCGCGTCTACGCGATGCGTGGCCTGACCGCGGCCGAACTCGAACTCGACGCGGCGCATCTGCTGCCGCCGGCCGGCCTGCGCGGCATCGACGCGGCGGCCGCGCGCGTCAGCGAAGCGATCGCGAACGGCGAGGGCATCGTCATCGCCGGCGACTACGATGCCGACGGCGCGACCGGCGTCGCCGTCGCGATCGTGGGATTGCGCGCGCTCGGTGCGGCGCGTGTCGTTTACGTCGTGCCCGATCGTTTCCGCATGGGCTACGGTCTGTCGCCGGCACTCGCCGAACTCGCGGCGCAGACCGGCGCGAGCCTGCTGATCACCGTCGACAGCGGCATCGCCAGCCATGCCGGCGTCGCGCACGCGAAATCGCTCGGACTGTCGGTCATCGTCACCGACCACCATCTCGCCGCGGCGGAACTGCCGGATGCCGATGCGATCGTCAATCCGAACCAGCCGGACTGCGCGTTCGCGTCCAAGCATCTCGCCGGCGTCGGCGTGATGTTCTATCTGCTGCTCGCCGTGCGCGCGCGACTGCGCGGCGGCGGCCGCTTCGCCGCGCGCAGCGAGCCGAATCTCGCCGGACTGCTCGATCTGGTCGCGATCGGCACGGTCGCCGACGTGGTGAAGCTCGACTACAACAATCGCATCCTCGTTAGCCAGGGCCTTGCGCGCATCCGCGCCGGCCGCGCGCGGCCCGGCGTGCAGGCGCTGCTGCAGGTCGCCGGCCGCGATCCGGCGCGGCTGACGGCGAGCGATCTCGGCTTCGTGCTCGGCCCGCGCATCAACGCCGCCGGCCGGCTCGACGACATCCGGACCGGCATCGAATGCCTGCTCGCGTCCGACGCCGAAACGGCGCTGGTGCTCGCGCAGCAGCTCGACCGCTTCAACCGCGAGCGTCGCGAGATCGAAGCGCAGATGCGCGACGAAGCGCTGCTGCTGGTCGAAGACAGCGACGCGACCGGCGTCTGCATGTTCCAGGAAGACTGGCACGAAGGCGTCGTCGGCCTCGTCGCATCGAAAGTGAAAGACCGGCTGCACCGGCCGGCGATCGCATTCGCGCGCGCGCAGGAAAACGGCGTGCTGAAAGGCTCCGGCCGCTCGATCGCCGGCTTGCATCTGCGCGATGCGCTGGTGCTGGTCGACACGCGCCATCCCGGACTGCTTCAACGTTACGGCGGCCACGCGATGGCCGCCGGCATGACGATCGCCGAAAGCGATTACGAACGTTTCGCGCAGGCGTTCGACGCGGTCTGCGGCGAACTGCTCGACGACGACGCGCTCGCCCGCATCGTCCACACCGACGGCGAACTCGGCGACGACGAACTGAGCCTCGAAACCGCGCACGTCCTCGAAAGCGCCGGCCCCTGGGGCCAGGGTTTTGCCGAACCGCTGTTCGAAGGCCGTTTCCGCATCCTCGACTACCGCGTGCTCAAGGAACGCCACGTCAAATACCGCCTCGCGCACGGTGACGGCGCGCTCGGCGCGATTCATTTCGACGGCGTCGAACAACTTTGCGAGAACGGCTGGCTGCAGGCGACGTACCGGCTGGCGATCAATCGCTGGCGCGATACGGAAAGCCTGGAGCTTTATGTCGTCGATCTCAACGGCTGATCGTAGCGGCCGGCTCGTCGACGATTCCGTCGATCGCCCCAAAGTTCAAACAAGGTTTCTCGCAGGCTGGTGCTGAGCGTAGCGAAGCCCGGCGTTGCGGTGACTGCGGGGCGAGCCCGCTCAATCCTTTGCGACCCGCACGATCAGCTTGCCGAAGTTCTTGCCGCGCAACATGCCGATGAACGCGTCCGGCGCGTTCTCCAGTCCGTCGACGATGTCCTCGCGGTAGCGGATGCGACCGGCCTGCAGCCAGACCTGCATTTCGCGTTCGAACGTCGGCCACAGCGGCGCGAAGTCGTTCTGGATGAAGCCGCGCACGGTGAGGCGGCGGGTGAGGATCTCGCGCATCAGTTGCGCGCTGCGGTCGGGGCGGTCGGCGGTTTTCGTGGCGTTGTATTGCGAGACCAGGCCGCAGACGGGAATGCGCGCGAAATCATTGAGCAGCGGCAGCACGGCGTCCCAGACGGCGCCGCCGACGTTCTCGAAATAGACATCGATGCCGCGCGGGCAGGCGTCTTCGAGCTGTTCGGCGAAGTCGGGCGCGCGATGGTCGATCGCTTCGTCGAACGCGAGTTCGTCGACGAGGTAGCGGCATTTGTCGGTGCCGCCGGCGATGCCGACGACGCGCGAGTGGCGGATCTTCGCGAGCTGGCCGACGGTCGCGCCGACCGGCCCGGCCGCGGCGGCGACGACCAGCGTTTCGCCGGCGAGCGGCCTGCCGATCTCCTTGAGGCCGGCGTACGCGGTGAAGCCCGGCATGCCGAGCACGCCGAGCGCGGTCGACAGCGGTGCGGCGCCGGCATCGAGTTTGCGCAGCCCGCGCGCGGCGACGACGGCGTGCGTCTGCCAGCCGCTGTACGCGACGACGTAATCGCCGGCCTTGAGTCCGGATGCCTGCGATTCGACGACCTGCGAGACCGTACCGCCGACGATCGTTTCGCCGATTTCCAGCGACTTCGCATACGAACGCGCCGTGCTCATTCGCCCGCGCATGTACGGATCGAGCGAGAGATGGACCGTGCGCAGCAACACGT